>WGSQ01000039.1 GCA_014871605.1 Collinsella sp.
TTCTCCTCCCGCTCCTCCTGGCAGCGCTGTTCTGCGCCTGCGCGCCCTCCCGCCCGCGAGGAGGAGCGTCCCGAGCAAGCTCGACCCGTACAAGCCCGTCATCCATCAATAGCTCGAGGACGACGCCCAGAACTGGCGCAAACAGCCCTTCAATAAGTTGCGGTGAAATAGTGTCTGTTTTTGCTGCTAGATAGCATATTCAGTCCCTAATTCACCGCAACTTGTTGGTGGTGGCTTACTGGTAGCGTAGGCACTCCACCGGGTCGAGCTTTGCCGCGCGGCGAGCGGGGTAGAAGCCAAAGATTACGCCGATGCCGACGGAGACGCCGAAGGCCAGCAGCACCGTGGCGATTGAAAAGCTCGGTGTGATCTCCCCACTGGCACCGAGCTCGTTGAGAACCCCTGATCCTGCGGCAAACATCGCGAGGCCCCAGGCCAGCAGATAGCCAATCAGGACACCCAGCAGGCCACCGGTGACGCACAGCGCCGAGGACTCGGCCAAAAACTGCGCGGTGATATCGCGACGACTGGCGCCCAGGGCACGGCGAATACCGATCTCGCGGATGCGCTCAGTCACGTTGGTTAGCATCATATTCATAATACCGATCCCGCCGACAAGCAGCGAGATACTGGCGACAGCACCCATGATGAGCGAGAAGGCGCCCATAAAGGAGTTGAGTGCATCGATGGCGCTTTTCATGGAGGTCGCCGATACGCTGTCGTACTCATCATCCTCCGAGATGCCCTTCATCGCGCGCACCTTGGACTCGATGGTCTTGCAGAGCTCGTCCATGTCCGTGCCCTCGGCGGCAAGTGCCGTCACGCTGGGGAATGAAGGATTCTCGTCGCCAAACAGGCCGGAGATGGTTTCGCGTGGCATATACAGCGTTAGTGAGCCCATGGAGTCGCTGCCGCCATCAATCACGCCTACAATCTGCACCTCGCCGTTGGACACCTTGATGGTTTTTCCCAGTGCGTCCTGTTCGTTGCCGTAAAGCTGATCGGCGCCGCCACGGCTGATGAGCGCAACGCGCGAGCCTGATTGAGACTCGGTCTGTGAATAGACACGTCCCGCAACGAGCTTGCTAGCACCCACAGCGTCGAGCATGTCGCTATCGACACCCTGTGCCATGACGGTATAGCTTTTATCGCCGGTCTTGTACTCGGTATAGGCGCTGTCGACAATGCCGATTTGCTCAATCTGCGGCACCAGTTTTTTAAGCTTCTCGACGTCCGAATCGGTGAGTTCTTGCGACGAATAGATCTGTACCATACGAGCTGCGTTGAGGCCCAGGCTGTTTACCAGGCTGTTTTGGATTCCGCCGATGAGCGAAGTCATGGCGATAACCGAGGCGATGCCGATGACAATGCCCAGGATGGTGAGCAGGCTGCGCCCCTTGTTGGCCTCGAGCGAGTGAAGGGCTTCCTGGATGAGATCGCGGGCGCTCATGCCACCACTCCTTTCGACGGGTTGTAGGAGGCGGAAATCATGGGCAGGCTATCTACGGCGCTGCACAGGGTCCGCGGTGCATGTGGAATATACGCGCCGTCGTGAATGCGACCGTCGCGGATGGTCACGGCACGGTCGGCCTCGGCGGCGATGCCGGGGTCGTGTGTGATAAGCACGATGGTTTTGCCGCGCTCCTGGAGCTTATGGAAGGTTTCCATCACAAGCGCTCCAGTGGCGGAGTCCAGGTTTCCCGTCGGCTCATCGGCCAGAATGATGGGCGGGTCATTGACGAGGGCGCGTGCGATGGCGACACGCTGCATCTGGCCGCCCGAGAGCTCGGATATGCGGTGGTCCCAGTGGTCGACGGGCAGCGTGACGGCCTGCAGCGCGTGCACGGCGCGCATCTCGCGCTGGCTACGGGGCACGTTAGTGTATGCCAGCGGCAGCATGACGTTTTCGATAACCGAGAGGCGCGGCAGCAGGTTGAAGCTCTGAAAGACAAAGCCAATGCTCAGGGCGCGGACTTCGGTGAGCTCGTCATCATCGAGCTCGGCCACGTTGAGCCCTTGCAGGTAATAGTCGCCCGCCGTCGGTTTGTCCAGGCAGCCCAGGATGTTCATGAGCGTCGACTTGCCCGAGCCCGAGGGGCCGGTAATGGCGACGAACTCGCCGGGATCTACCGCCAGGCTCACGTTGTGCAGGATATGGGCGCATCCGGCCTCGCTCTCAAAGATGCGGTGCACGTTGCGAATGTCGATGACGGGACGCATTACATACCCTCATCGGCAGACATGCTGCCCGAATCAGCGCTGTAGCCGCCGTCAGCCGTTGCGTCCGTTCCGGTGTCCATGACGAGGGTGTCGCCATCGCGTAGCTTGGTAACCGGCACGTTAGGATTGATCTCGTTGCCCTGTTCATCGTGCTTGACCTGCGTCTTGCCGACCACGGCTTCGTCATCGTTTTGCGTCACGACGGTCACCTTCACGCGACGGGTTTGCTTGCCCTCGTCATCGGTTGCCACGTTGACGTAATAGTGTTCGCCGTCTTCGTCATGAGCGCCATCGTCGGCACCATCACCACATCGTCGAGCTGCTCGGTCACCACCGAGACCTCGGCCGTCATGCCCGGCTTAAGGCGCGCATCGGGCGCCTCGATGAGGATGTCAACGTTAAAGGTTATGCTGCCGCTGCCACCGTAGGTGGAGTCGGAGTTTGCCACCGAGGCGATGGCCGTGACCGTTCCCTGGCTCACGATATCGGGAAACGCGGGATATGTGACGTTGGCGCTCTGCCCAACGGCGATCTTGGCGATGTCCTTTTCGCCCACCTGCACGGTCACCTTCATCTTGGATAGGTCGGCGATCTGCATGCACTGCTTGCCGCCGCTCGTATCGCTTTCGCCCATGATCATGCCGCCTGTTACCGTGGCGCCCACCTTGGCTTTGAGCTCCACGCTGCTGCCCGAGCTCGGGGCCGTGACCGTACGGCTGGCGGCCTTGGCGTTCGCCTGATCGAGGTTTGCCTGGGCCGAAGCGAGGCTGCGCTGCGCGGCCGATACGGCGTTCGTGTCCGCTGATGCGTCGGAGACGCCAGCCGCTGCGGAAGCTCCATCGACGTCCGTCGTTGGGGTGGCCTGCGCGGCAGCTGCGGCTTTCTGTGCGTTGGTGAGGTCTTCCTGGGCGGCTGCAACTGCACGCTGCGCCTCGGCAACGTTGCGGTCGAGCTCGTCGTTTTTAATGGTCATAAGCACGTCGCCCTCGTTGACGGATTGGCCTGCCTGCACGTTGATCGAATCGACCGTGCCGTCGACAGAAGGGGAGACCACTGAGGACGAAATGGGTTTGAGCTGGCCTTTCGCCTCGACCGTTGTGGTAAACGTGCCCTCGGTCACCATGTCGGTCACAGGCCCGCTAGCGCTCTGAGGCTGCGCATTGATAACCAGGGTTGCGACAATGGCAATGAGCGCGATGGCACCTACGACGCCGGCAGCAATACCGCGTCGAATCAGCTTTTTGCGTCGACGTTCGGCACGTTTTGCCTTGAGCTTGGTTTATGCCTCTTCATCGGAAATCTCGGTCGCATCGTTCCCGCGTCCGATCTGCTTGTCGGCATGTACGTCTGTAATCAGAGGAATCGTTTCGGTGACATCTTCGGGCGTGCGCTCGGTATCATCCGGGCCTGGGGTGATCGTGGGGGCATTCGGCATAGCGTCTCCTTTATAGAAAGTACCTCGTTAAGTATATGCGCCCACCGGTTGGGGCGGGCGCATAGGATGGTTTCTTTCGGAACTGTTAGATTGGTCGCAGCGGTTCCACGTTGTAGGAATGCGCGCGTTGCACTACGAGTGGACAACCACGCACAGGCCGACTTTGATGCAGTCGTGAAGTGCCTTGGCGTCTGCCAGGCGCAGGTTGATGCAACCGTGGCTGCCGCACCACTTGTACGACTCGGCATTATCGAAGCTCTTGTCGTTTTGCCATGTAGCGTCGTGGAAGCCGATCATGTTGCCCTCAAACGGCATCCAGTAGCTCACCGGGCTCTCGTATTTGGGCTTACCGGTCTCGGGGTCCTTGGCTCCGATCAGGGTGCTGCCGCCGTCGTTGCTGTTGATCTGCCACACGCCCTCGGGGGTGGCGTCTTCGCCCGGTTTGCCGGAAATAAAGTTGGCCTCCCACACGATATTGCCGCTCTCGTCGTAGTAGCGCGCGTGCTGCTCGGACAGGTCGACGTCGATATACGCCTTCCAGTCGGGCTCTCCCTTTGCGGTAAAGGTGTCGGCCTTCTGGGAGTACTTGATCTCGATCTCGCCGGTCTGCTTGTTGTTAATGGCGTCCTCGACCTGCTTGGCGAGCGAGCTGCTGTCGATGGACCAACCAAAGTCGCCGCCTTCGACGGCGCACTGCTTGCCATCGGCGCGCGTCCACCAACGAGTGGAGCCCACGGTATTAAAGCCGTTGGCGAGCTCGGCTGCCCAGCTGCTGATCTGCGACGTATCGAGCGTGGGGTTGGCCGGATCGGCAAAGCTGATCCACTGCAACACGGAGCTGCCATCAACCTTACCGGCATCCTCGCCGTTGAGCTTGAGGGTCACGTTGACGCCCAGGAAGTTGTTGGCGGCATCGCATGCGGCCTGAATCTGATCATCGGTCAGCGTTCCATTGAGTGGCTCATAGGCATCGTTGCCGAGCTTGGAAAGATCTACGGTCTCGGCCAGCGAGGCGAGCTCGAGCTCGGCATATTTAATGACATGCTCGCGGTTGAGTTTTTCGTTGGAGCGCGCCTTCTCGACGGTAAACTTGCCCGCTTGCTCGTCATAGGAGCTATTGGCCTCGAACGTGCCCGAACGTCCTTCGTTAAACTCGTCGATGGCGGCGCCCAGATCCTTCTCAAACTTCTTTTGGTCAAAGGTGTCGGAAAGCATGGACAGGTCGACGTCTTGATCAAGATCGACTTCGTTGGAGGTAGCAGTTGTTTTGGTCTTGCCGCTTAAGGATTCCACAAGGCGGACCGGCCAAATAAAGGCTTCGTTGTGGTTGATGATTTCTTTTGCAGCAGCTTCACCGTCGACGATGGGTTCATCGGACTCGGGCTGATAGGTCCAGCTAAAGTCATCGCCTGTCACGGTGAGCTTATAGTGCTTCCAAGCCGAGTTGACCTTGGTGGCGGCAGACGAAGCGTTGGAGAACGAGACGTCGACGCCGGCGATGGTGGTGTTGGGGTAGGCTACCTGCGAAAATGCTACGACGCCAACGATATAGACAATGACGATTAGACCCAGGACGACAAAGAGCGTCGTCTTTTTGCCCGACTTATTGTTGCCGGCGGACTTGCGCGCGGGGCCGCGATCGCCTCGAGCGTGCGTGGGGGGCTGCTTGGGCGCATTGCCGTTTGCCTGGTGCTGCTGTCGTTGTTGACGCTGCTGTCGCTGTTGGTTCGGGCGTTGAGAAGCGTTTGCCGCACCACGCTGCTGACCGTGGCTCGGCGCGATAGGGCGCGGCGACTGAACGCCGCCGGCGTGCCTGCTCGGCTGCTGCGGATCGGGAATCAGTTGAGTTCGATCGTTTTGCGACATCGTATGCATATCCTTCGATTTTCGCCTTGCGGTTCATCGTGTTTTTACTGGGCTTGCATTATAGCGATTGCCCTGCTGTTTGTGGTACGGAAACGGTGGCATTCAAAAGAGGTGGGACATTTGTCCCACCTTTGAGTTGTTCTTTGCCGCTATCCGCACACACCGCATTTTGCACAGGCCGAAAGTGCGGCCGGAGCCTGCGCGATGCCGCCCTTTGCCGTCTCGCGCAGCGTGGCCGGCAACGCGTGACCCACCGAGAGCATGACGTGGGCCATCTGGTCAAACGGCACCAGGCTCTTAATGCCTGCGAGGGCGAGTTGTGCCGAGCTAAAGGCCGCTGCCACGCCGATGGCGTTGCGGTTTTGGCAGGGCACCTCCACGAGGCCACCGACGGGGTCACAAACGAGGCCCAGCAGGTTACTCAGTGCGATGGAACTGGCGTCAAGCGCCTGCTCGGGCGTGCCGCCGAGCATCTGCACCAGCGCGGCGGCTGCCATGGCGGCGGCGCTTCCGACCTCGGCTTGGCAGCCGCCCTCGGCGCCGGCAACGCAGGCGCTTGTGGTGAGGTTGAGGCCGATGGCGGCTGCGCAGTAGAGCGCGTCCATGACTTGCTCGTCGTCGAGCTGAAGGTGATCGGCGAGCGCCAGCACGCAGCCGGGCACAACACCCGCGGATCCTGCCGTCGGAGCTGCGACGATTACGCCCATGGTGGCGGAGCGTTCGAGCACGGCCATCGCGCGGGCCACAGCTTCGGTCTGAACGGGGCCCATCAGGCTTGCACTCAAATCGTTGCAGCGGGTTGCTTCGACGAGCTTGGCCTCGCCGCCGATAAGCCCGCCGAGCGATCGCTGCGGATTAGCGAGGGGGGCTGTGGTCTCCTCGCGCATGACGTCGAGCACGCGGCGCATGGCGGCGACGGCGTGCGCCTCACCGGTCAGGCGCGCCTCTCGCACGGCCATAACGGCGCCAATGCTGAGCCCCAGTTCCTCGCACGCATCGAGCAGCTGCTCGCCGTCGTCGAAGATCTCCTTTGCCGAGACGCCGGGGGAGAGCGATGAGGCAGAACCGGGGAGCTCGATAAAGGTCGCGTAATCGACATTGTCGAGCTTGCGGAGCATGGGGACGACGGTGTCGTCGGGCGCACCGTCGGTCTCAAAGACGGAGTAAGCCTGGCCGCCCACTTCGGTGCGGTAGGTGCGGCAGAAGGCGATGTTCACGTGTGCGTAGGCGAGCAGGTTGGTGAGCGCGGCGAGTACACCGGGGACGTCCTTGTGCGCCACGAATAGAGTTGAGTACATACCCGAGATGTCGACGCCGACGCCGTTAATGCGGCTGATGCGCATCTTGCCGCCGCCCAGGCTCTCACCGCGGACCTGTGCCGTGGCGCCCGTGTCATCGACCATTTCGATGTCGACGGTGTTGGGGTGGATGGAGGCGTCGTCGCCCTTGATGCCAAAGTGATATTCGAGGCCCTGCTCGCGTGCGAGGTCGAAGGCTTGCTTGATGTTCTCGTCATCGGTGTCGAGGCCCAGGATGCCCGCGACGAGCGCACGGTCGGTGCCGTGGCCGCGGTAGGTGTGGGCGAAGGAGTTCCACAGGCCAAAGGTGACTTTGGTGATGCGGCCTTCCAGCAGGCGGGCGGCCACCTGGGCGCACCGCAAGGCGCCGGCGGTGTGCGATGAGCTGGGGCCGACCATGACGGGGCCCAAGATCTCGAATGCCGAGGTCGTAGCTAGTGTTTGCGGCTTGCCTGCCATATGCGCTCCTGTTCTATCCCGTCGTCCCGAGGGGCGGGGCATACTCTGTCCCGCCGTTCCGAGGGCTTTGGTATTTGGTCGCCTGCTCGGGCAGTCCTGCTCGCACGGAGAGCACATTAAGTGCTCTCCGGCTCGTGCGGAACTCGCGACCGACCAGATACCAAAGCCCTCGGAACTTAGGATACATGGTTGGAGTCGCTCTGCTGCGAAATTTATCGGCCTATGACCTATTCCATGTCCCAGGTCGGCTCATCTTCACCACCTTTAAATAAAAAAGAAGTACCGGTTGGAGCCGGTACTTCTTTTGGTGCGTTGTTTCTTGGCTGTAGCTTTTGCCATTAGCTTACAGGTCGCAGGCTGCTTTGAGTTCTTCGACTCGGTCGGTCTTTTCCCAGGTGAAGTCGGGGTCTTCGCGGCCGAAGTGACCGTAGGCTGCCGTCTTTTCGTAGATGGGGCGACGCAGGTCTAGGTCGCGGATGATTGCGCCCGGGCGCAGGTCGAAGGTCTTCTCTACGGCTTCAACGATCTTGTCCTCGGCAACATGTGCGGTACCGAAGGTGTCGACCATGATTGAGAGGGGCTTGGAAACGCCGATGGCGTAGGCAAGCTCGACTTCGCAGCGGTCGGCCAGACCGGCGGCGACCACGTTCTTGGCTACCCAGCGCGCGGCATACGCGGCGGAGCGGTCGACCTTGGTGCAGTCCTTGCCGCTAAAGGCACCGCCGCCGTGACGGCCATAGCCGCCGTAGGTGTCGACGATGATCTTGCGGCCAGTCAGTCCCGTGTCACCCATAGGTCCTCCCACGACAAAGCGACCGGTGGGGTTCACGTAGATGTCCGCGTTATCCCACGGCATGTTCTCAGCGGCCATGACCGGGGTTATGACGTGTTCAATGAGGTCGGCCTTGATCTTGCCCATGTCCTCGATCTCGGCGGCGTGCTGCGTGGAGATGACGATGGTCGTGACCTCGACGGGCTTGCCGTCCTCGTAGCGCACGGTGACCTGGGTCTTGCCATCGGGACGCAGGTAGGGCAGGGTGCCGTCGTGGCGCACGGCAGCCAGGCGCTCAGCCAGACGGCTTGCCAGGTAGTGCGGCATGGGCATGAGGGTCTTGGTCTCGTTGGAGGCGTAACCGAACATCATGCCCTGGTCGCCGGCGCCGATCAGGTCGATCGGGTCTGTGGTAGCACCGGTCTGGGTCTCGAATGACTCGTCAACGCCCTGGGCGATATCGGGCGACTGCTCATGGATGAGGCTCATGACGCCGCAGGTATCGCAGTCAAAACCGAACTTGGCACGGTTGTAGCCAATGCGGCGGATAACGCCGCGGGCGATTTCCTGCACGTCGACGTAGGCCTGGGTGCGGATCTCGCCGGCGACGATGACGGTGCCGGTGGTCACGAGGGTCTCGCAGGCGCAGCGGACGTTCTCCACGTTAGCAGGCACGCCGTTGGGGGCGATGTAGCCCTGCTCCTGGAGCTCTATTTCTTTGGCGAGGATTGCGTCGAGGACGGCGTCGCTGATCTGGTCAGCGATCTTATCGGGATGACCTTCGGTCACCGACTCCGACGTAAAAACAAAGGACCCGTGTTGTGGCGGGATGGAACGAAGTTCTTCTGACATGATTGTCCTTTCAAAACGTGTCCCGGCGACCGTTACCATTCCGCCGGGCTCTCTATGCAAGGGCACATCATAGCGCGTAAATCAAACATTCACACCCTTTCCGCACCTACTCATTGGGGACAGACTTAAATGACCAACCGGGTGTTCATTGGGTATTCATTGGGGACAGACTTAAATGAACAGCCTTAGACTCTCTTGTGGCACCTGGGGACACTCCTTGTCAGTCAGCTCCGACTGGTCATTTAAGTCTGTCCCCAATGAGTGGGTCGGTGCCCTTTGTGCGGAGGTTGCATTGTTGTTTTATACTGATGCGGTTAGACATCCATCCTGCAATCGAGGAGATTTCCATGGCATCAGACGTTCGCGTCCGCTTTGCACCCTCACCCACGGGCAAGCTGCACATCGGCGGCGCCCGCACCGCTATCTATAACTGGGCTTTTGCCCGCGCAAACGGCGGCACGTTCATCCTGCGCATCGACGACACCGACCCCACCCGTTCCACCGACGAGAACACGCAGATCATCTTGCGCGCCATGCGTTGGCTGGGCCTGGACTGGGACGAGGGTCCCGAGGTGGGCGGCGACTATGGCCCCTACGCTCAGACCGAGCGCCTGGACCTGTACAAGCAGGCCGCTCAGAAGCTCTGGGACGAGGGCAAGGCCTATCCCTGCTTCTGCACCAAGGAGCAGCTCGAGGCTGATCGCAAGGCCGCGCAGGAGCGCAAGGACCCCTTCCAGGGCTATCAGCGCCGCTGCCGCGATCTTGATCCCGAGGAGGCACGCCGCCGCATCGAGGCCGGCGAGCCCTACGTCCTGCGCATCAAGGTGCCCGAGGACCGCGGGGACGTCGTCATCCACGATGCCGTCCACGGCGAGGTGACCTTCGACGCCAAGGAGCTCGACGACTTTGTCATCTTCCGCTCCGATGGCACGCCCACGTACAACTTCGCGACCGTCGTCGACGACGCCATGATGAAGATCACCCATGTCATCCGCGGCGACGACCACCTGTCCAACACCCCGCGCCAGGTCATGGTCTACGAGGCCCTCGGCGCGCCCGTGCCCACGTTCGCCCACATCTCCATGATCTTGGGCGCCGACGGCAAGAAGCTCTCCAAGCGCCACGGCGCCACCTCGGTGGAGGAGTACCGCGACGCCGGCTACCTGCCCGACGCCTTTGTCAACTATCTGGCGCTGCTCGGCTGGTCGCTCGACGGCGAGACCACGATCATCCCGCGCGATGTCCTGGCCAGCAAGTTCTCGCTCGACCGCATTTCCAAGAACCCGGCGACCTTCGACCCCAAAAAGCTCGACTGGGTCAATGCCGAGTACATCAACGGCATGTCTGATGCTCAGTTTGCCGACGAGATCATGGTCCCCGAGCTGCACGAGGCGGGTCTCATCGAGGGTAACGTCGAGTACGGCGAGGACTGGATTGATGCGCTTGCCGCCATCGTCAAGCCGCGCACCAAGATGCCGGCCGACGCCGTGGCCGTCGCCGCCCCCATCTTTGCCACGGCTGAGACGCTCGAGTATGACGAGAAATCCGTAAACAAGGGCCTGGCCAAGGAGGGCATGGGTGCCATTCTAGATGCCGCCAAGGCCGCGCTCGAGGGTGTGGACGAGTGGACGGCTGCCAACATCGACGCCGCGCTTGAGCCGCTGCCCGAGCAGATGGACCTCAAGAAGCGCGTGGTGTTCCAGGCCGTGCGTGTTGCCGTCTGCGGCAACATGGTGAGCCCTCCGCTGGGCGAGACCATGGCGCTCGTCGGCCGCGACGACTGCCTGGCGCGCATCGACCGCGCCCGCACGATGGCGCTGTAATCGCTGCGCAAACGTTTGTATCCGAGCCCCGTTCACCCGAGCGGGGCCCTTGTTTCTGTACCGATGAGTGGGTTGCTGGGACAAAATAATCAGTAGTGTTTGTCCCGTGTTCGAGCGACGCAACAAGCTCGACACTCGTATCGGTCATGGGACAAACACTACTGATTATTTTGTCCCACCCCCTTCAGGTCCGTTCGTTAGAGGCGGTGTATGGCTCAACAACTGTCGCTGTTTGGTTCGCCGGAACCGGAGGAGACTCCGGCGGCGCCGGCATCCGCTGCTGCCCCGGCCAAGCCCGAGCCTACGCCTGACCCCATCGCCGCCTATGCGAGCGTGGTTCTCGACATCCCGACGCGTGCGCTGTCCGAGCCGTTTGCCTATGGCATTCCTCAACCCCTTGCTAGCGACGCGCAGATCGGATCCACGGTCCTGGTCCATTTTGGCAACCGTGCTGCCGCAGGCTACATCGTCGACATTGCGCCCGAGCTGGGCGATCTGCAGGGCAACAGCGCGCTCGACCCCGCGCGCATTAAAGCCGTCGAAGCCATCCTCAGCAAGCCGCTCTTTACCGCAGAGGCCGCCCGCATCGCGCGTTGGATGAGCCGCGAATATGTTGCGACGCTTTCCGAGTGTCTGCGCCTGTTCTTGCCCCCGGGTGGAAGCCCGCGTGTGGTCAAGGGTGACGACGGCGTGTGGACGGTTGAGCGCCCCGCTGTTAAACCCATCCAAAACCGCTGGGTCATGCTCACGCCCGAGGGTTTCGACTATACGCCGCCCAAGACTGCAGTTCGCCAGCGCCAACTCATCGAGGCGCTCCAGTGTGGACCGGTCACGACGCGTGATCTCAACCTTCTCTATAACAGCATGTCGGCGACCATCAAGGCGCTCGAAAAACGCGGCGTCGTGGTGGTTGAAGAGCGCCGCGCCTGGCGTGGATGCAGCGAGCAGACCACGCTGTCCTCGGCAAGCGGCAAGGCGCCGGTCTCCCTTACCAACGGCCAGCAACAGGCACTCGCTCAGATTGAGCTCGCCCGCCTTGACGCCCACGGCGACGTGGTTCTTGTCGACGGCGTCACCGGCTCCGGCAAAACCGAGGTTTACCTTTCGGCGATTGAGCGCGTGCTCGCGGCCGGCCGCTCGGCCTGCGTGCTGGTGCCCGAGATCTCGCTGACGGCCCAGACCGTCGGCCGCTTTCGCTCGCGCTTTGGCGAGACGGTCGCCGTGTTCCATTCGCGTCTTTCGGCCGGCGAGCGCCTGGACCAGTGGGATATGGTCGCCAGCGGTGCGGCCCGCGTGGTCGTCGGCGCCCGCTCGGCGCTCTTTTGCCCGCTTGACGACCCGGGCCTCATCATCATCGACGAGGAGCACGAGACCAGTTACAAGCAGGGCTCCAGTCCGCGCTACCACGCGCGCGAGGTAGCGGCCGAGATGGCGCGGCGCTACCGCTGCCCGCTCGTGTTGGGCTCCGCCACGCCTTCTGCCGAGGCTCTCGACCGCTGCCGCCGCGGCACGTATAACGGTGCCGCCTGGACGCGCGTCGAGATGCCCGAGCGCCCGGGACACGCCGTGCTGCCTACAGTCCGCATTGCCGACCTGCGCCGCGAGTTCGCGCACGGTAGCCGCTCCATGTTCTCTAAACCTCTGATGGAAGGCCTGGAGCGTGTGGTCGAGCGCCGCGAAAAGGCCGTGTTGCTGCACAACCGGCGTGGCTTTGCGCCGTTCTTGATGTGCCGCGAGTGCGGATGTGTCCCCACGTGCAACCACTGCTCCACCGCGCTCACGTACCACGAGCGCACGCACACGCTGCAGTGTCACACCTGCGGTTCGTCTTGGCGCGTGCAGCCGTATCCCGCGCCCACGAGCCGTTGCCCCAAATGTGGCAGTCGCTACCTGGCAAAAATGGGTATGGGCACTCAGCAGATCGAGGACGCACTGCACCAGATGCTTCCCGAGGACGTCGCCATTATTC
>WGSQ01000004.1 GCA_014871605.1 Collinsella sp.
CTACACGTGTATATAACCGGTAAGCACAGTATATATACACTATGCACAGTTCTGCAAGAGGCAAATGCGGATTGGGCCGGTTGCCCAGGCCCCAACTGATGAATTTGTCCTGATAGGTGCCCTAGAGCGGGATTTCGCGGCTACAATAGGGCGGTTACATCGACGTAATGCACTCAATGCAAGAAAGGATCCGCATGGCAAGCCTGTCGGATGAAATCTCGTCGCGCCGCACATTCGCGATCATCAGCCACCCGGACGCCGGTAAGACCACGCTTACCGAGAAGCTGCTGCTCTATACCGGCAGCATCCAGACTGCTGGCTCGGTCAAGGGCAAGAGCTCGGCCAAGCACGCCGTCTCGGACTGGATGGACATCGAGAAGGAGCGCGGCATCTCCGTCACCTCCTCGGTGCTGCAGTTTACCTACAACGGCGCCTGCGTCAACATCCTCGATACCCCCGGCCACCAGGACTTCTCGGAGGATACTTACCGTACCCTTATGGCCGCCGACGCCGCGGTCATGGTCATCGACGGCGCCAAGGGCGTCGAGGCCCAGACCAAAAAGCTCTTTAAGGTCTGTACGCTGCGTCACATTCCCATCTTCACTTTTGTGAACAAGCTCGACCACGAGGCTCGCGATCCGTTTGAGCTCATGGAGGAGATCGAGAATGTCCTGGGAATCAATACGTATCCCATGAACTGGCCGATCGGCAGCGGCCGCAACTTCCGCGGCGTGTTCGACCGTCAGACCCGTCGCGTCATTGCCTTTGAGGGCGACGGTCACGCCAACGCCACCAAGAAGGTCGCCGAGGTCGAGGCCGAGCTGGGCGATCCTTCCATGGATGAGCTCATCGGCGAGGAGAACCATAAGAACCTGATGGATGACATCGAGCTGCTCGATGGCGCCGGCGACGAGCTCGACTTGGATGCCGTGGCCTGCGGCAAGCTGAGTCCGGCGTTCTTTGGCTCGGCGCTCACCAACTTTGGCGTGGAGCCCTTCCTTAAGGAGTTCCTGCGTCTGGCCCCGACGCCGCGCGCCTATACCGATACGCTCACCAGCGAACCGGTCGATCCCTGCCGCGATGACTTTAGCGGCTTTGTGTTTAAGATCCAGGCCAACATGGACAAGAACCACCGTGACCGTATCGCCTTTGTGCGCATTTGCTCGGGCAAGTTTGAGCGTGGCATGGACGCCTTTCACGTGCAGGGCAACCGCAAACTCAAGCTTGCCACGGGCACGTCGATGATGGCCGATGACCGCGCCATCGTGGACGAGGCGTACGCGGGCGATATCGTGGGACTGTTCGATCCGGGTATCTTTAGCATCGGCGACACCGTGTGTTCCGGCAAGCGCCACGTGCAGTATCCGCAGATTCCGACGTTTGCCCCCGAGATGTTCGCTCGCATTACGCAGGTCGACACGCTCAAGCGCAAGCAGTTCGTCAAGGGTATGGAGGAGCTTGCCCAGGAGGGTGCCATCCAGATCTTCCGCGAGCTGGGCGCCGGCATGGAGAGCGTCATCGTGGGCGTGGTCGGCGTACTGCAGTTTGAGGTGCTCGAGCGCCGCCTCAAGGCCGAGTATCGTGTTGAGGTTCGTCGCCAGCCGCTGCCCTATACGGACATCCGCTGGATCCAGAATGACCCCGATACCATCGATATCCCGGGCCTTTCGCTCACGCGCGACACCCTGCGCGTCGAGGACATGCGCGGCGGTAAGCTGCTGCTGTTCACGAGCCCGTGGAACGTGGACTGGGCAACCGACCACAACCCCGACCTGATCCTGTCGGAGTTTGGCAACGTGGCCTTTTAGCGCATCGGCGCGGTGGCCCTGCGGGGCTGCCGCGCCGTTTACTTGCCTGATGCCGTATGAGCGGCTATCATACCCACCGTCGTCTCAGGACCGGGGCGTCCGAGCAGTTCGGGTCCGATATCCTGCTCGTTAAACCTAAAACCAAAGGAGTACATAATGATCAAGAAGGTCATGGAGGACTACAAGGTCCTGTTGCGGAGCATTCCCGCGGCAACGGTCTCGCTGTTTTTCGTGAGCGTCATCATGATGAACCTGCTGGCCAACAAAGAGCTCATCAGCCTGCCGTATCTGGCACTCGATTGCGGCTTTGTGGTGAGCTGGGTTTCGTTTTTGTGCCAGGACATGATCTGTAAGCGCTTTGGCGCCAAGGCATCCATCAAAATCTCTATCCTCGCGCTGCTGGTCAACCTGGCCGTGAGCCTGTGCTTTTGGGCATGCTCGCTCACGCCTGGCATGTGGGGCGCCTACTACGACACGGGTATGATCGAGGTCAACACCGCCCTTAACGCCACCATCGGCGGCACCTGGTACGTGGTGCTGGGCTCTTCGTTGGCAATGCTCGTTTCTGCCGTGGTTAACTCCACGCTCAACCAGTCGCTCGGCCGTATGCTCAAGAAGAATAACTTTGCGAGCTTTGCCTTCCGCTCCTATGTGTCCACGGGTGTTGGCCAGTTTATCGACAACTTGGTCTTTGCCATTGTGGTGAGCCACACGTTCTTTGGTTGGACCTGGGTGCAGGTCCTTATGTGCTCGCTGACCGGCGCTGTTGCCGAGCTGCTGTGCGAGGTTTTCCTGAGCCCCGTGGGCTACAAGGTCGTGCGCGGCTGGGAGCGCGAGAATGTGGGCTCCGAGTACCTCGAGCGCCACGCAACCGCCTAAGGAGCAAGTATGCGGGTTTTGATCACGGGCGCTTCGGGCGGTATCGGAGCCGCATGCGTGCAGCGCTTTTTGGACGAGGGCCACGAGGTCGTGGGCTTTGATCTGCTGCCGGCGGTGATCGAACACGAGCGCTACCGCCATCTGATCGTTGATGTTCACGAGCCGGACGCGTTTCCAGACGATCTTGAACCCCAGGTGATCGTGAACGTTGCCGGTACGCAGGATTCGGCTGACGACATCGCCGCCAACCTGTATGGCACCATCAACGTGACCGAGCGCTACGCCTTTGCGGGGGAGGGGCTTGCCGCCAAGCCGGCGCCGGCTATCAAATCCGTGGTCAATGTGGGGTCGGCGAGCGGGCATACGGGATCGGAGTTTCCTGCCTATGCTGCCAGCAAGGGCGGCGTTATCGCCTACACCAAGAACCTTGCAAACCGCCTGGCACCGCAGGCCATTGCCAACAGTGTGGACCCGGGCGGCGTTATCACGCCGCTCAACCGTTGCGTGATGGAAGACGAACACCTGTGGAACCAGATTATGGAGCTCACGCCGCTTAAGCGCTGGGCCACCGCCCAAGAGATCGCCGAGTGGATCTACTTTGTGGGCGTGACCAACCGGTTTATGACTGGGCAGAGTCTGCTAATCGATGGCGGCGAGGCCGGCCGCACACAATTTATTTGGCCCGAATAGGAAATGCGCCCGATGGAAAGCCGTCGGGCGCATTTTTGATATATCGACTTTTAGCCGAGGCAAGTCCAGTTGACGGGGGTCGAGCCGTGCTGTTCGAGTAGCTGATTGGCTGCCGAGAAGGGACGCGACCCCATAAAGGCGGGGAGTTCTGCTGTGGCACGGTTGGCCGAAAGCGGCGAGGGGTGCGTAGAGGCCAGGCAGAACTTGCCGGTTGCCTTGCCCGCGCCGGTTGCGGCGAGCTTGCCTTCAACCATCTGCTGGGCAAAGCGACCCCATGCCAAAAAGACGACCGACTGGGGCAGCTGGCAGCAGCGTTCGATAACGTAGTCGGTGAGCGTGCTCCAGCCCAGTTTGGCGTGCGAGTTGGCGGCATGCTCGCGCACGGTGAGCGTAGTGTTGAGGAGCAGGACGCCCTGTTGTGCCCATGGAGTTAGATCTCCCGTGGCGGGAATAGGGCAGCCCAGATCGGCTTTGAGTTCCTTATAGATGTTGTGCAGGCTCGGCGGCAACTTGTTTTGCGTTGCGGGGACCGAGAACGACAGCCCCATGGCCTGGTTGGGTCCGTGATAGGGGTCTTGACCTAAGATGACAACCTTGACCTGGTCGGCCGGCGTGTAGGCGAGGGCATTGAGGATGTCGTCTTGTGCCGGGTAGATGGTCTGTTCGGCACGCAAGAGGGCGATGCGCTCGAGCAGCTGGTTCGTAGTGTCACGTACCGGCTGCGGCGCATCGCCCAACCAAGTTGCTATGTTGCGGTCGCGGGTCGCGGTGTCCATGGGGCTCCTTTATGGCAGATGCTCTGTTGGCATCTATTGTAAAGGCGCACCGGTTGCCTTTATGCCGCGGCTATAAAAGGTGAGGCGCTTTACGAGGCTCGCTCGGGCGCTCCTGCCATGCGGGTATGGTCGTGAGCATGCGCATGAAGTCGCGGAAGCTCGACGGTTGCCACCATGACGCCGGTGAGGATGAGGGCGGCGCCAAAGAAGGCGATGGGGCTCAGGACCTCGCCAACCAAGAAGAACGAAAAGACGGCGGAGCAGACCGGCTCGAGCGAGAAGGCGAAGCCAGTGGTCTCGGCGGGCACGTGGGGCTGCACGAGCGTCTGGGTGATAAAGCCGTAGGCAGAGCAGATGAGCGCGAGGGCTACGACGACCACGATCTCGCTGGGCGTACTGGGAAGCGTGAAACCGCCAAAGGTGAATGCGGCGATGCCCGAGAACAGGCCACCAAAGCCCAGCTGCCAAACGCCCAGAGCAAGCGGATTGACTTCTTCGACAAAGCGCTTGGCCACGATAATGTGGCTGGCATAGATAAAGGCCGAGAGCAGCATGATGAGCGCGCCCGGGTTCAGGCTGGTGAAGTCGGCGCCCGAGAGCAGTAACATACCGCAGGTGACGATGGCCGTGCCGATAAGCACCTTGCGCTCGGGGGCGCGACGCAGCAGGGCCGCGTTGGCAAACGGCACGATTACGACCGTCAGGCTCTGCAAAAAGCCGGCGGTGGAGGCGGAGGTGAGGCTGGAGCCCAGGCACATGCACGTGAGCTCGGTTGCCATGATGGCACCGATGATGGCGGCACGGACCATAAGGCCGCGGTTGATGCGCAACGCGTGCTTGTGGAAGAGCAGCAGGCAGACCACAAAGGCGATGATGCAGCGTAGCGCGACGATGCTCGTGGCGTTCATGCTGTCCATACCGATCTTCATGAGGGGATACGAAAAGCCCCATGCGACGGGAACGGAAAATGAGAGCGCGATTGCTTTTTTGCGATCCATGGGACTCCTTTTGTTACAGAACGGTTTCGCAAAAAGGATTCTGCTCCCAGATGTGGATGTAGTAAAGCGAATGTATCTTCAGTATGATTAAGAAACGCTAAAGTTGGTGCGAAAAGCGCTGGCAAAACGTTTTACGGCTGCATTGATGTGGAGGCACGATGGCATCGCGGTATCAGATTGTTTGTATGGTGGTCGATCGCGGCAGTCTTAAGGGCGCGGCCGACGAGTTGGGCTATACGCAAAGTGCGGTGAGCCAGGCCGTCAAGGCGCTCGAGCGCGAGCTGGGCACCACACTTATCGAGCGCGGTAAGCAGGGCGTTTCGCTTACGCGCGACGGCAAACAATATCTGCCGTACCTGCGCCAGATTGTGACCGCCGAGGTCGAGCTCGAGGGCAAGCGCCAGGAGCTGCTGGGGCTTTCGTCGACCGATATTCGCATCGCGACGTTTACTAACGTGAGTCGTACCGTGCTGCCGCGTGTGATCCGCGACTTTGGTGCGCTGCACCCGGGCGTACGCTTCACCCTCAAACAGGGCGATTACACGCGCAACGCCCAGTGGGTACACGATGGCGTGGTTGATTTTTGTTTTACGGCCCGCGGATTTACCGCTGGGCTCGAGAAGCGCGTCGTCTATCACGACGAGTTGGTGGCACTGTTGCCGGCTGCGCATCCGCTGACAGCAAAGGAAAAGGTGACACTCGCCGACCTGGCGTCCGAGCCGTTTGTGCTGCTGGATGAGGGCGAACAGAGTCTGGTGCTCGATGCATTCGCAACGCATGGCCTGTCACCGCACGTGACGAGTGAGGTGACCGACGACTACACCATCATGGCGATGGTGGAGGAAGGCCTAGGCGTGAGCATGCTCTACCGTCGTACTGTGGAGGGCATGCGAGCCGATATTTGTGTGCGGCCCATCGTGCATGCCCCCTCGCGCGACGTGGTGGCCGCCTGGCGCAGCTGGGATACCATGCCCATCGCCACGAGGCGCTTTATCGACTATATGAGCTCGCATATTGTCAATTAATGACTGGCATGGCGTTGAGTGTGGTGTTTAGCGGGCTGTCGCTTTGGCTTGGGTGGCGCGATAGGTGCGTGCCGGGTGGCAAAGTAGCACCGCTACGACCATAAAGAACGCCGTGGTGCCCAGGCTGATGGGGTAGACCATCATGATGTTCGCAAAGGTGCGGAAGTGCGGGAACACGCAGAACACCCAATGGAAGCGGATGCCGCAGACGCAGATCATGGTGATGAGGGCGGGCGTGAGCGAGATACCAAAGCCGCGCAGGTAGCCCGACATGTTTTCGTAGAACATGCTAAAGGCGTACGCCGGGAAGATCGAGCACACGCGGATATAGCCAATCGAGACGATGTTGGGATCGCTGTTGAACAGCGATAGGATCTCGCGCCCCAGGCCGACAATAACGATAATCGTGGTGAGTGCAACGATACCGCCTTCGACCAGGCAGACCTTGAGCGTTTTGGTGCAGCGGTCGATCTTGCGGGCACCGTGGTTTTGTCCCACAAAGGTGGTGCAAGCCTGGCTAAAGCTGTTGAGCAAGTTGTAGCACACGTACTCCAGGCTCATGGCGGCGCTCGATGCCGCCATGACCTCGGTGCCCAGGCTGTTGATGGCAGACTGGATGATGATGTTGGCGACAGCAAAGACGGCGCTTTGGATGCCGGCGGGCAGGCCGATCTTGACGATGCGCTTGAGGGCGACGGGGTCGATAGCCAGGTCGCGTGGGGTGACGCGGACGACGGAGTCGGTCTTGAGCAGGCGGATAAAGAGTGTAGCGGCGCTGACGGTGTAGGCGATGGCGGTGGCGATGGCGACGCCCGCGACGCCCCAGTGGAGTACGGGGACAAAGATGAGGTCCAGGCCAATGTTGAGGACGGTGGACACAGCAAGCGCCTGCAGCGGCATGCGGGTGATGCCGACGGAGCGAAAGATCGCGGCCTCAAAGTTGTAGAGCAAGATCGAGGGCATGCTGAGCAAAAAGACGCGCAGGTAGAGCGAAGCGAGCGGCATGGTTTCGGCGGGAACGTTGAGCGCGGTGAGCATGGGCTCGGCAAAGATCTCGCCCAGCGCGATGACGACAAAGCCCACGAGCGCCATTAAAATCGAGGTATGGACGGCGCGTTTGACCATGTTTTGATCGTTGCGGCCGATAGCGTTGGCGATGACCACGTTGGAGCCAAGCGACATGCCAATAAACAGGTTGAGCATAAGGCTGGTAAGCGGAACATTGGAGCCGACCGCCGCCATGGCGAGGGTTCCCTGGTCGCCCGAGAAGTTACCGATGATGACCGTGGCGATGAGGTTCGACAGCTGCTCCAAGATGCTCGTGGCGGCCACGGGGAAGGCGAACAGGGGAATATTGCGCCACAGCGAGCCGGTGGTCATGTCGATGTGCTTAGATACGGTGTCAGCCATACGCTCTCAATCTCTAATATGCTCTTTCGTGCTTATTTGCGCAGATGATGATACTCCTAATCGACTAGTCATTGGGGACGTTCTTAAACGACTAGTCCTTCAAGAACGTCCCCAATGACTAGGTGGGGAAGGCGTGCGACAATGGTGGGCGTTGTGTTGTTCGCGCTAAGGAGTTGCCATGTTGTTGTGTCCCGTTTGCCATGAGCCACTGGTGGATAACGAGCGCGGTGCTGCATGCGCGGGCGGACACCGGTTTGATCGTGCGCGCGAGGGCTATCTGTACCTACTGCGCTCGTCCAAGAGCGGCGACTCTATGGGCGATCCCAAGTCACAGGCGCGCAGCCGTCGTGACTTTCTGAACCGCGGATACTATGCGCCGTTGCGCGATACGATGGTTGAGCTGGTGCGCGAGCGGGTGCCTGGGCGTGCAGCGTCTGCGAACGGCTCCATGACGCTGCTCGATATTTGCTGCGGCGAGGGCTACTACACCAGTGCCATGGGCGCGGTGCCGGGCGTGGATGCTTACGGTTTCGACCTGGGCAAAGAGATGGTGCGCCTTGCCGCCAAGCGCGGCGATGCGACCTACTTCGTAGCCAACATGAAGGACATCCCCGTGGCCGATAGCGCCTTCGATATGGTGACCGAGCTCTTTGCTCCCTTTAACGAGCGCGAGTTTGCCCGCGTGTTGGCGCCCGAGGGCTCGCTCTACACCGTGGTGCCGGGCGCCCGTCATCTGTTTGGGCTCAAGGAGGTACTCTACGACACGCCGTACCTTAACGATGAGAAGCTGCCGAAGACCACCGAGCTCGAGTTAGTCGGAACGCAGCGGGTGTCTGCGAACATTACGCTTCAGACCCAGGCCGACATCGAGGCGGTGTTCCAGATGACGCCGTATTACTACCGCACGCGCCCTGCCGACAAAGAGCGCCTGGCAAATTTGGACACCCTTCAAACCGACATCGACTTCATCATCGCTGAGTACCGCCACAGCTAACAACCTACCAAAAAGGGACAGGTTTATTTTGGCAGGTTTTATCTAGGCAAACGTAAAGGGCCGACCGCGGAGATGCGCGATCGGCCCTTTTTAGTTGCTTGGCTGCAGAGGTTATGAGAAGCGAGCGCTTATAGGCGGTCCTTGTTCTCGGCCTTAACGGCGTGTGCCTGCTGAACAAAGAACAGGTCGTACACCACGATGACAAAGGCGCCAAAGTTGATGGCGTCGCCGCCAAACGCGGGAAGCGTGAGCACCGCTTGGGCAAGCGTGGCGACCGCGGCAACAATACCGAGCTTAAACGCGCCGTCCACCTGCGAAGGCTTGTTGGCGCCCTTGATACCGGCGACGCCTGCGGCAAGGTCGACGAGACCCTTGGCGATAAGCACGACCGCTGCGAGCGTGGCGTACGAACCGTACGTGGAATCGAGACCGCCCGTGGCGATACCGACGCCGGCGGTGACGAGGCTGGCGATGCCCAAAACAAAGTAGATGAGAGCAAGGATTTTGAGAG
Source organism: Collinsella sp. (assembly GCA_014871605.1). Taxonomy (GTDB): domain Bacteria; phylum Actinomycetota; class Coriobacteriia; order Coriobacteriales; family Coriobacteriaceae; genus Collinsella. The sequence goes on from WGSQ01000004.1 coordinate 9,092, forward strand.
TCTTGCGAGTGAAGCTCATGGCTGGTCCTTTCGATACGAGTACGCCAACTTGGCGCACCCAATGTACTGCACATATGGTGAAGCACATTGTAGTTCAACGCGGCGATGCATGCGTTTGAAAGCGTCTCTTGCCTGTACGGTCCAACCTTTCAAAAAGGAAAGCTGGGCGTAAGGCAAATCGATGGCAGCTCATGCGCGGTGCTGCGATGATGGGGCCATGGTAAGAGCTGGTCTCAAGGAGGAGCCATGATGTACGGAACAGGTCAAGTGCGTGAGCCGCGGTCGTTGGGAAGGCGCATGGGTGATTCTGTGATCGCTGCCGTGTGCACGGGATTGATGGCGGTGCTTTGCGTTGGGATGCTGTGGGCCATGTCGCATGTGGGACAATAGCGGACGGTTGGGTGCCGACATAAACGGCGCTCGCGTATTCGTTTTGCTTGCTAAGGAGTACCCATGGGCATCGTCGATCCCTTTTCTGTTGCTCGAGCCGCGGGGCTTGAGCTGACCGGGAAGTCCGAGGGACTCACGCTCACCGACGGCTCGATGGAACTGCGTGCCGATTTTACCCGCATGCTTCCGCGGCTCAAGCAGGGCCGTCTGCAGCAAGAGCTGTTGGTAAAGGCTGCGCGCACAAAAGGCATCGAGAGCCCATGGGCGATTGACGCCACGGCAGGCTTTGGCGAGGATTCGCTGCTGCTGGCGGCCGCGGGCTTTACCGTCGATCTGTATGAGCAGGATTGCGTGATCGCGGCGCTGCTTCAGGATGCCCTGGATCGCGCGGCAGATGATTCGGCGCTTGCGACAGCCGTGGCACGCATGCGTTTACATGCCGGCGAGGATAGCATTGCCGGCCTTCGCCATACAGCTGAGCTGATCGAGCAGGGCGAGCTCGCGGCTCCCGACGTGGTGTATCTGGACCCCATGTTTCCCGAGCGCACCAAGAGCGCGGCGGTGAAAAAGAAGTTTCAACTCTTGCACCATCTGGAACAGCCGTGCGCCGATGAGGAGACGCTGGTCGAAGCCGCGCTTGCGGTGCACCCGCGCAAGGTCGTTATCAAACGGCCGGTGAAGGGACCACTGCTTGCCGGCGTTAAGCCGAGCTATCAGCTTGCGGGCAAGGCCGTCCGCTACGATGTTTTGGTGCCGCCGCGCCCGTAGCCTGTCGAGCATAGGCGGATGCGCGAGATCATTTCCAAGGGTGCGACGTCAGGTGCCAGCCGCCGCAGTATTCGCATTTGTAGCAGGCCAAACCACGCCGCCCGCGGTTTTCGCAGTCGGCCATAACGGCCTCGGCCTCGGCGCGTGTGTCGTAACGGTTTTTGCGTTCGCACGACTTGTAGCGCCAAGCTTCATCGCGCTCGGCGTTCAGGGCGTCGCGGCGCTCGTCCTCGCGTGCAAACAGGTCGCTCATATCGCCGCCGGTAGCAGCGCCCAAAAACTCGCTTTTGGCCTTTGACCAGGCGGCTCGCTTTTTGCTTCCCATCTGCATCGCACCCCTCTCCAAACGTTGGTATCATTGCTCAATCAAAGTGATACCAATAAACGTGAGGTCGCCGCGCGATGATCAGAAAAACCCTCGATACCGACATTCCCGCCGTCATGGCTATCTATGACGCGGCCCGCGCCTTTATGCGCGCGCATGGCAACGCCACGCAGTGGCCCGAAGGCACGCCTTCTGCCGAGCAGCTGGCCGCCGATATCGCCGCCGGTGGCAGCTATGTGTGCGAAGTCGACGGCCGCGTGGTGGCGACGTTTGCCTTTTTACCGGGCCCGGACGAGTGCTATGACGTAATTGAGGACGGTCAATGGCGTAGCGACACTCCGTACGCCGTGCTGCACCGTGTGGCATCCGACGGCACCGTGCACGGTATCGCGGCTGCGATGTTTGCCTTTGCCAAGGAGCGTGCCGATCACCTGCGCATCGACACACATCAGGACAACCTGCCCATGCAGGGTGCGAGCCTCAAGGCCGGGTTTAAGCGCGCCGGTATCGTATATGTGTCGGACGGTACGCCGCGCGTCGCGTTTGATTGGCTGCGCGAGGCGTAAGAGCGGGGACGCGTATCAACAATTCACGCGAACGAAAATGGCCCGGGCGGGGCCATTTTCGTTCGCTGCGCTGATTTGCAAGCCGGCTTTCGCAAGGCGCGAACCTACGAAAATCGCCGCGCGGCAACGCGGGGCGATGAGCTCGGTCGGGGGATAGGGCCCGCTTCGCCCGCCGGCCCGTACATTGTATCATCCAGTGTGGAACGAGGATGCCCGTTGCCGCGTGCGATGGGCTTGCAATAAGAGGAGAGCCATGTCGAAGCAAGCGGTCGTTGGAATCTTGGCGCATGTCGATGCCGGCAAGACCACGTTGGCCGAGGCCATGCTGTTTAACGCGGGTCGCATTCGCAAGCGCGGCCGCGTTGACGATGGCGACTCGCATCTGGATACGAACGAGATTGAGCGTGAGCGCGGTATCACGATCTTCTCGTCGCAGGCCGTGCTCGATCACGGCGATACCCATGTCATGCTCGTGGATGCGCCGGGGCATGTCGATTTTTCTGCCGAGGCGGAGCGCACATTGCGCGCGCTCGACTACGCGATTTTGGTTGTGGGCGCCAACGATGGCGTGCAGGGGCATACCGAAACCCTGTGGCGCCTGCTTGCGCGCTATGACATCCCGACGTTCATCTATATCAACAAAATCGATTTGGAGAATCCCGGCCGCGATGTTTTGCTGGCACAACTTAGGCAACGTCTTTCCGAGGGCTGCCTGGATGCTAACGAACTGCTGGCGGGCGGCGCCGTTCAGGAGGACGCTGCTGCGTTGGACGAGGCGGCGCTCGAGGAGTTTTTTGAGGCGGGTGAGCTTTCTGTCGCGACGCTGTCGCGCATGGTCGCCGAGCGCAAACTCTTTCCCTGTTTTGCCGGCTCGGCGCTCAGAGACCAAGGCGTGGACGAGCTACTGGACGGCATATGCGCGCTGATGCGTGAACAGGCATGGCTTCCTGAGTTTGCCGCGCGCGTCTATCGTGTCAGCCGCGGGGATCGTGGCGAGCGCTTGGCTTGGGTTAAAGTGACCGGCGGCACGCTGCATGCCAAGCAGATGATTGACGGACGTTCCGGCGCCGAGGCATGGGAGCAAAAGATCGACCAGGTGCGCATCTATAACGGCGAGAAATACGAGCTTGCCCGGGAAGTTGCCGCTGGTGGCATCTGCGCCGTGACGGGTCTTGCGCACGTTCGCCCAGGGGACGCCCTGGGCGCGGAGCCCGCGGGCGATGCGCCCGTCATTGCGCCGGTCCTCACCTATACGGTGCTGCCGAACGAGCACGATGTCCATACGGTGTTCAAAGCACTGACTGAGCTGGCGGACGAGGATCCCATGCTCGGCGTAAACTGGAATACGCATCTTGAACAAATACATCTGCAGCTCATGGGGGCGGTGCAGCTCGAGGTCGTGCAGCGGGTGCTGGCCGATCGCTTCGGTCTTTCGATTGCGTTTGAGCCCGGCGGCATTCTCTATAAGGAGACTATTTCGCAGCCGGTTGAGGGCGTGGGCCACTTTGAGCCACTGCGCCACTATGCCGAGGTGCACCTGCGTCTGGAGCCGTTGCCAGCGGGTTCGGGCGTGCAGTTTGGCACCGTGACCTCGACCGATGAGCTCGATCTTAACTGGCAGCGTTTGGCACTCACCAACGCCATGGAGCGCGATCACTTGGTCGTGCTGACCGGCTCGCCCATCACCGATATTCGCATTACGCTCACGGGTGGCCGCGCTCATGCCAAGCACACCGAGGGCGGCGACTTTCGCCAGGCCACGTACCGCGCGATTCGTCAGGGTTTGATGCAGGCGCGTGAGGCCGGCGCGGCCGTGTTGCTGGAGCCGTGGTACCACTTTGAGCTCGAGGTGCCGGGGGAGTGCGTGGGCCGGGCGCTCTCGGATGCCACGCGCATGGGTGCCGAGTACGAGCCGCCGACGATGGCGGGAGACCGGGCGAAGCTTGTGGGTCGCGTGCCGGCATCCGAAGTGCAGAATTACGCGCTAGAGGTGGCTGCCTACACGAGTGGTCGCGGACATCTGTACCTAGAGTTTGCCGGCTATGCGGCTTGCCATGATGCCGAGCGCGTCATCGAGACGGCCGCCTATGGGCCCGAGGCCGATCTGCCCAACACGCCCGACTCGGTCTTTTGCTCTCACGGCGCCGGTTACACGGTCAAATGGTACGACGTACCCGCCGCGGCGCACGTAAAGATCGATCCCGCCACCTTCCGCCCCTGGCGAGCAGCAGACGCCGAGTTTTTCGGCCACATGTGACAAAGGGACAGTTCCTTTGTCACATGCTATTGGTATAACTCGGTATAAGTTGGTATAACTATTACCAGGGTTTGCCAATCCGAGGAGGCCGACATGAATCCAAATCCCTTTAAGCCCACGGCCGGCAAGCGGCCTCCGATACTCATCGGCCGCGAGTCGGTCATCGAAGATTTCGAGGAAGGGCTCGATAACGGCGCCGGAGCGCCGGGTAGGCTCATGCTCATTACGGGAAACCGCGGCTGTGGCAAGACGGTTCTCCTGCGGGAGCTGCAACGTCTAGCCAATGAGCGCGGATGGGCGGTTGTCTCCGATTCCGCTTCGCTTGGCTTATGCGACCGATTGGCCGACGCGCTTCGCTCGAATAAACCCGTTGTGACGTCAATGGAGTTCGGTCCGTCGTTTGGCCGGATGTCAGTCGAGGCGGCGCGAGCAAAGGGCGAAACGTTGCGAGGGCTGGTCAACGAGCGCCTCAAGAAGCTCGGTCCAGGCAAGGGCATACTGTTTGCGATTGACGAGGCGCAATCTGCGTCTATCGAGGAACTGGCGGCTCTTGCCGTTCTCTATCAGCAGGTGCTCGGAGACCAGGATGCCACGGGCTTGTCCGATAGCGACCAGCGCGGTCTTGCACTGGTCTTCGCCGGCTTACCCAGTATGGTTGACGATCTGCTCGAAGAGCCGAGCGTGACGTTTTTGCGGCGTGCCCAGCAGCGTACGTTGGGGGCGATCTCTTTGCCCAAGGTACGCGATTCGTATATCCAGACGGTCAAAGACGCTGGTCTTTACGTTGACGCGGAGACGGCGGACCTTGCGGCACGCAAGAGCATGGGGCATCCATATATGGTTCAGCTGGTGGGCTATTACATGTGGCGGTCTGCTGTTCGACGCGGCTCGCAGGTCATCGAAAGGCGCGATGTCGAGGATGGCCATGCGGATGCCGTCTCCGAGTTCTACGAAGCGGTTGACGCGCCCCTGTATTACGGGCTGCGCAGTCCACAGCGCCTTTTTATCGAGGCTATGGCGGTTGACGAGAACAAACCGACGCGCATGGCGGATATCATTGAGCGTTGTGATCGTACCCAGAGCTGGGCGAGTAAATATCGCGCAAGCCTGATTCGCGAGCGCGTCATCGAGGCTGCCGGATACGGCCTCGTCCGGTTTACCGTGCCCATGCTGGGCGCGTACGTTCGCGATCGAGTTTTATGGCATGAGTAGGGTGATAAAGGTGACGGAACAGAAGATGAGCCCGCAGGCTATTGAGGTGCGTGGCGCGCGCGTTCATAACCTTAAAGACATCGATATCGATATTCCGCTGGGAAAGCTCGTGGGCATTGCCGGCGTGTCGGGTTCGGGCAAGAGTTCGCTGGCGCTGGGGGTTCTTTATGCCGAGGGCTCGCGTCGCTACTTGGAAGCACTCAGCACCTATACTCGACGTCGCCTAACGCAGGCCGAACACGCCCAGGTGGACGAGGTGCTGCACGTGCCGGCAGCGCTCGCGCTACACCAGCGTCCGAGCGTGCCGGGCGTGCGCTCTACCTTTGGCACCATGACCGAGCTCAACAACAGCCTGCGCCTACTCTTTAGCCGCTGTGCCCATCACGTGTGCCCGCATTGCGGGGCGCGTGTGGAGCCGAGCCTTAACGTAGCGGCTGGCCTGTCGCTCACGTGTCCGACATGCGGCCGCGAGTTCTACGCGCCGAGTGCCGAGGATTTGGCTTTCAATAGCGGCGGTGCATGCCCCACATGTGGCGGCACCGGTGTCATGCGCGAGGTGGACGAAGCGAGCCTGGTGCCCGACGAGTCAAAGACTATCAACGAGGGCGCGGTGCTTCCCTGGGGTACGCTCATGTGGGATCTGATGAAGCAGGTGGCAGGTGAGATGGGCGTACGCACCGACGTGCCGTTTAACCAGCTCACGCCTCAAGAGCGCGACATCGTGTTTCATGGTCCGGCGGTTAAGAAGCACATTCTCTACGTTCCCAAAAACGGTGAGGGCGCCACGCCGCTCGACTTCACCTATTACAACGCCGTCTATACCGTCGAGAATGCGCTCGCCAAGGTCAAGGACGATAAGGGTTTAAAACGCGTTGCGCGCTTTTTGCGCGAGGGAGCATGCCGCGATTGCGGCGGCACGCGTCTCTCCGAGGCTGCGCGCCAGCCCCAGGTGCGCGGTATCAATCTGGCGCAAGCGGCGGCCATGACGCTGGGCGGGGCGATTGAGTGGGTGCGCGGGGTGCCCGCATCCTTGCCGCCCGAGATGCGGCCCATGGCGACGGATATCTGCGATTCGTTTTTGAGCGCGGCCCGTCGTCTGGTCGACCTGGGTCTCGATTACCTTTCACTCGATCGCGCCGGTGCCACGCTCTCCACGGGTGAGCGCCAGCGCGTACAGCTTGCTCGCGTGGTGCGCAACCGATCGACGGGCGTGCTCTATGTGCTGGACGAGCCTTCGATCGGCTTGCATCCCGCCAATGTCGACGGCTTGGTGGGCGTGATGCGCGATCTGGTGGATGACGGCAACACCGTGGTTGTTGTCGACCACGATACGCGCGTACTGGTGGAAGCCGACTATCTGGTCGAGATGGGCCCCGTTGCCGGAGCGGGTGGTGGTAATGTGATTGCCGCTGGCACGGTAGACGAGGTCGAGCAATCGCAGGGCAGCCGCATCGCCCCGTTTTTGCGCGCCGAGCCCAAGCGCTTGCGTCCGCAGGTGACTGACGAGGAAATGTTCGACCAGGGCCACATCCGTATGGCAACCGATACCATCCATACCGTCAAACCGCTCGAAGTCGATATCCCGCGCGGCCGTCTCGTTGCGGTGACGGGCGTTTCGGGTTCGGGCAAGACGACGCTGGTGCTTGAGACGCTCATTCCGGCACTCAAGGCGCAGGCAGATGGCGAGCGTCTGCCAAGACACGTGCGCTGGGTCGATGCCGAAGGCATTGCCCGCGCCAACCTGATTGACGCCACTCCCATCGGCGCCAACGTGCGCTCGACGGTGGCGACTTATGCCGACATCCATGATGAGCTGCGTCGCGCCTTCGCCCGTACGCCCGAAGCCAAGGCAGCCGGCTACAAGGCGGGCGCCTTCAGTTACAACACTGGCGCCTTGCGCTGCCCTACGTGTGACGGCACGGGCTCGATATCGCTCGACGTGCAGTTTTTGCCCGACGTCGAGATCGTCTGCCCGGCATGTCGCGGCTCGCGTTATGCAGACGCGGCTTCGCATATCCATCGCGAGGGCAAGGACGGGAGTCTGCTTACGTTGCCGCAGCTCATGGACATGAGTGTGGACGAGGCCCTCGACGCCACGGTGGGACTCAAGAAGGTTCAGGCGCGCTTGCAGACCTTACACGACCTGGGCTTGGGTTATCTCACGCTCGGTGAGCCCACGCCGGCGCTTTCGGGCGGCGAGGCGCAGCGTCTAAAGCTTGCGAGCGAGATGGGCCGCGTGCAGGATGATGCCGTATTCGTGTTCGACGAGCCTACGATCGGACTACATCCGCTCGATGTTCAGGTGTTGCTGAGCGTGTTTGACGGCTTGGTTGCCAAGGGCGCCACGGTTGTCGTAATCGAGCACGACCTCGACCTTATCCGTAACGCCGATTACGTGATCGACATGGGCCCGGGCGGTGGCGATGCGGGCGGGCAAATCGTCTGCGCCGGCACTCCGGGCGACATCGCTGCTTGCTCCAAGAGCATTACCGGGCGCTACCTATAGACAATGAGGCAAAGGGACAGTCCCTTTGCCTCATTGATGCCTATTTCACGCATTGAGCCGCGAGATAGTCGCGGAAGAACGGCAATTCAAATGCGACGAGCCCTCGTCCTCGCTCCCCGATGATGCCGGCATCTATCATGCGGCGTCGGTAGCGGGAGACCTGCTGCGGCGAACGCTTAAGGCGCTCGACAAGGTCAGCGGTGGTGGATTCTTCCTCGTCATCGAGCATGGCGATGAGGAATCGCTTGTCCTCTGCAGTGAGTTCCCGATAGGTTGCCGCGAGGATTCGGTCGTCCATCTCGTCGCGCGCGATTTTGATTCCCAGGTCAAAGTCGCGTGACGAGATTTCCTTCGAATCGCTTGTGAGATCCCAGGCACGGTAGCCTACGAGCTGCAATAGGAAGGGAAAACCAGAGATCGAGCGAACGGCTCTATCGATTCCCTCAGCATCTGCCAGGCGATCGTTTTCCTGGATCGTGCGAATCAAGGCTTCACGTACGTCATAGTCGGCAATGCGACCCAGATGATATTGTTGGGCACGGCGAAGGAACGAGACCGTCTTGTGGTTCAGCAACGTCGAGACGTTATTGGGAAGTCCCGCCATGAGCAGCGCGACGCGTTTTCCATCGGTCACAAAGTGCTGATACGTCGCTGCGAGCTGAATCATCTCGTCGAGTGTCGGGTCCACCTCGTCAACCGTGACGAGCAGACCGGTGCCCGCCTTGTTGAGCTGGTCGATGATGTCGCTCATGCGATAACGCCAGGTTGAGGCATCGTGAACGCGATTGACCTCGATGCTGCCGCGCGGTGCAATTCCGAGACCGGTGACTTCGAAGTTGTGAGACTGGTCGATGAGATGACCTGCGGCACGTTTCGCCCCGAACTCGATTTCCTCAAGCATTCCCGGGAGCGCGGTCGTCTTTACGGCTATCCAGCCGTGGGATTCCGCCCTTGTCGCGAGCGATGACATGAGAGCGGTTTTACCGGTTCCGCGCGCGCCTGAGAAGATCGAGGTTAATTCTGGGCGCCTGCGCTGGCTCAAGAAGGCACGGTCCAAATCCCGAATAATCTGTTGTCTGCCAGCGAGATGGGCAGGAACCTCGCCAAAACTGGGGGTAAACGGGTTCTCGAGATATTTCACAAGGCTCTCCTTTCACACCACCGTTTAACTTCATTTTACTTTAGTTAATTCTGATTAAAAGTGAGGGCTCTTTATCTAGAGCATCAATTAGGCGTGTGGCCATCGGCGTGGCACTTGAATGTGACGAAGGGACAGTCCCTTTGTCACATGCCGGCAAAGCCTGTTTGGCGCAGGGCTTCGTAGAGGACGATGGCGGCGCTGTTGGAGAGGTTGAGGGCGCTGATGCGGTAGTCGTCCGGGTTGACGAAGTTGCCGCAGATGTCCTGTTGAAGGATAGCCTCGTGGCTGTCCTCGGTATGTCCGAGCGATTCCTCGTGGGCTTCCCAAGCCTCGGCGTTATCGAGCGAGTCGCAATCGCGCAGCATAGGGATGCGCTCGCAGCGCTCGGGCGCCGCGGCGAGCAGTGGCTCGGGAATGCCCGAGCTCTCGCTGCCAAAGACCAAGTAGTCGCCGTCGTGGTAGGTACTCTGCGCATAGGTGCGGCGTGCCTTTTTGGTCAGCAGATGTAGGCGCTCGTCGGCAGGGGAGAGCCCGTTGCGTGCAAGGAAATCCTCCCAGCCGGCATAGGTCGTCACGTCCAAGTTTTGCCAGTAGCCCAGGCCGGCGCGACGTACCGTTTTGTCGTCGAGCGAGAAGCCCAGCGGCTCCACCAGATGCAGGCGGGCGCCGGTGACCACGCAGGTACGGCCGATATTGCCCGTATTGGCCGGAATCTCGGGCGCATACAGCACAATGTTGAACATGAATCTCCTTGGCTCAGAACGAAAAACCACCACGAAGAGCACCTTCGTGGTGGTTTGGCGGTTACATAGGCGGAAAAATGCCCGCTTGGATAAACCTAGGCGCGGTGCCAGTCGGTCAGGCAGGCATCGAGGGAGGCGATGAGCGCATCCTTGTCCATGTGACGGCCGATGATGCACAGGCTCGTCATGCGGTCGCCCGTCTCGTCGTCCCAAATCTGCATGATCTCGGGGTTCTCGTCGATGATCTTCTGCTTCTCGCCCTCGGGCGCCGAATCGACAAACAGGCCGTTCTCCATCAGGCGCATCTGGTGGCCGGCCTGCTCAAACATGTAGCACATGTCCGGATCGCCGGTCTGCCACAGCGGACCCTTGACGCGGATGACCTCGTCGGGCCACTCCTGCTCAACAAAATTGGTGAACTTCTGCAGGTCAAACGGCTTGCGGCGCGAGTACACAAAGGTCTCGATGTCGTACTCGAGCACCTCGGGGTCGTCGTGCTCCTCGGGATGCTCCATGGCCTCGATCCAGGCGGCGGAGTTGTAGGCGCGCATAAAGTCGAAGCGGTCGGTGTCGAGCAGCTCCTCCATGGGGACCTCGCCGTTTTGGGCCTCGACGATCACGGCGTCTTTCTGCAGGCTGCGCACGATGGCCTTGAGCTCGGCGATCTGCTCAGGGCTCACGGTATCGGTCTTGTTGAGGATCAGCGTGGAGCAAAACTCGATCTGCTGGATGAGCAGGCTCTCGATGTCGTCCTCGTCGATATCCTCAGCCAGCAGGTCGCGGCCGCCGTTGAACTCGTCGTACATGCGGGCGCAGTCGACCACGGCCACGATGTTGTCGAGCGCGAGCTTGGGCTCGCCGCCCACCTTGGCCTCGTCGCAGAAGCTCGAGATGGTGTAGGCGATGGGGATGGGCTCGCAAATGCCCGAGGCCTCGATGATGATGTAATCGAAGTTGCCCGAATCGGCGATGCCCTGCAGCTGGTTGGCCAGGTCGTCCGAAAGCGTGCAGCAGATGCAGCCGTTGGTGAGCGGGATGAGGTCGTCGGTCTCGGAAAGGCCGCCGTCGGCGATGAGGCTAGCGTCCACATTGATCTCGCCGATATCGTTGACGATCACGGCGGCGCGGATGCCGCCGTCGTTAGCGAGGATGTGGTTGAGCAGCGTGGTCTTGCCGGCACCGAGGTATCCGGTAAGCATGATGATCTTCACGGGTTTGTTGGGCATGTGCCCTCCTTTGTTAGACATGGCTTACAGTTGAATCTTATGCCAAACGCCTGCTCTTATACCCACGCGCCGGCAAATAACACAAGCTACTCCCAGGCTCCCCATACATCGGGGCAATAACCGACGGTGGCCTTTTTGCCGTTGCGCACAATGGGCTCGGCTAGAACCTGCTGGTTCTCGAACAGCTTGTCGAAGCGCTGACTAGGGGTGAGGTGCTGGATGAGTGCGAGCGTTTCCTCGTCCTTGGCTTTGGGGTTGAGCAGCTTGTCGATGCCGCCGACCGCCTGCATCACGCTCGTGAGCTCGCCCTTGCTCATCTCCTTTTCCTTAAGGTCGATAAACTGCACCTTAATGCGGCGCTCTTTAAAATAACGCTGCGCCTTCTTGGTGTCGAAGGACTTCTTAGTCCCGAAGATTTGCACGTTCATAGTATGTTCCGCCGTTCTACCTGATGAAGTTGGTCGTTGCGCGATCGGCTTCGGGTGCGTTGATACCAGCGGCCTGTCCTGCCTCGATACAGCGCAGGAGCCAGGCCATGTTTTTGCCGATGTTTCGCATGGTGGCAAGGCCCTCGGCATCCCCATCGGCGTCGCCGGGCACGCGACCAAACACGTTGTTCCAGTACGTGGAGGCGACCACGGGCATCTGGTTGATGGTGAAGTACTTGTTGAGCACATCGAAGGTGGTCGATGTACCGCCGCGACGGGCGACGGCGACGGCAGCGCCCGGCTTGTGTGCAAAGGCCTTGCTGCCGGCATAGAATGCGCGATCGAGTGCCGAGAGGATGCGTCCGCTGGGATGCGCATAGTAGACGGGCGAGCCAAAGACAAAACCGTCTGCCTGCTCGGCGGCAGCGATGAGCTCGTTCACTACGTCGTCGTCAAAGGTGCAGCGACCGCTAAGCTTGCCGCACTGGCCGCAACCGATACAATCGCGAATGGGCTTGGCGCCCAGCTGAAACACCTCGGTATCAATGCCTTCGGCATTGAGCTGCTCGGCGACCTCGGCGAGTGCGCGGGCGGTGTTGCCGTTTGCCTTGGGGCTGCCATTGACCAAAAGAACCTTCATCACAAACTCCCTCTGCTTTTGGTGGCTTCTGCAGAGGATTATCGCACGAGAGGGTAGATGACGTGGGGCGCGATTCCAGCGACCGCCCATCATACGCCCCGTCTCGATCGGTAGCTTCATCCGAGGGCCAACGGCGGGCTCGCTCACCAGGTACGAGAGGGACACGGTCCAGAGGATGTTGGAGCGTGGGGCCTCATGCAAGCCGATTGTGAGGAGTCTGGGCAGGTCGCCTTCGATGGCGAACTCTGAGGTCTTAGAAGGCGGGCTGCTGTGCGGCTTGAGGAACGATCTCGGCGGGCAGGAAGTGGCGGCGTGGCAGAACTGGCAGTTCGACAAATACGGAGATCGAAAACTCCGCAGAGGTTTCGCCGGAGGCCAATTGCTTTTCACGCTGCCGTCGCTTGCGGGTGTTTTCAAGCGGGTGAAGCTAGCGGGTCGTCGACACCTTCATGTCCCGCACGATGTATTTCATAGTGCGGTATATTTGCATGCGCAGTTTTATCGCGCAGATGAATTCATGATAGGTGAATCTGATCTGTGCCCCCGTCCTGCGGTATGTGACGTAGTCCGGCCTCGCCCCGTTTATATTTCGACCTTAAGGCGAGTGCCGCATGTTTAAAACGTATTGGGAATACGTTTGCAAAAGAGCAAGCCAAAGGGTACAAATTCTCCTATTTCTTTCATATCGTCCTTTTTCTTTAAACAGACAAAGATAAGGCGAAAGATTGTCCTATAATAAAAACATCAAATTGAGTTTTAATGTGGGCTTATATAACGGTTTTCATGATTGGGGAATCTGCCATCCACTTTAGGTCCGAGGAAGCCGCCAATGTCTTTAATATGTAGGACTCAAACTTACAGCTTTTGAATCCATTACATACTCATTACAGATAATTAGAAATAAACGAGAATTGCTAGGTCCTTAATTGCAATTAAGTATTTCGTAAGCACGAAAGAGAGCGGATTGTATATGAATTATCTTAGCTCGGCCTCAGTTGATGTGACCTACCGATGCAATTTGCGATGTCGGCATTGTTTTGATTTCGGCGGGGAATGTGCCTATGAGGAAATGAATGATGACGAACTGATCAGCGTTTTTCGACAGCTTGCCTTGATTGATCTTTCGTCGATTTGCATTTGTGGCGGAGAGCCCATTCTTAGGTTTGATTTGATTCGTCGCGCCGTGAGGTTAGTTAAGGAGCTTAATCAAGGCACTCTCGTGTCAATGGTCAGCAATGGCATTCTTTGGACAGAAGAAATTGCTGACGCCCTAAAAAGAGATGGACTGGATTTAGTGCAGTTTAGCCTCGATGGGCTTTCAGATGCGTCTTATGACCATGTGAGGTTGAGTAACGGTAAGCTCCATCGAGTACTGGATGCGATTAAGATCGCACGAAGACACGGAATAAGGGTCGCAGTTGCTTCTCTCCCCCATGCTAGGAATATAAAGGAATACCCTTCAATAATAAGTTTTTGTGAAAAAGAAGGTGTAAGTGATTTTAGAGCACAGCCTTTGATGCCGCTCGGACGAGGTGAGCTGAATTATAAGGATCTGTGCCTAACGCCCGAGCAAAATGATGCGCTTGCTGCATATTTGAGCGCGCGCAATGCTGTTTCTCAAATGCAGATTACTTGGGGTGACCCCGTAGATCATTTGTATATGTATAGGGAGACAGGGAGAATTCCGCAAATATGCGTCAATGCGTATGGGGAGCTCTCGGTGTCTCCTTACCTGCCGATTACCATTTGGAATCTAAATCGAAATACTCTGCGGGACTATATTGATCTCGAAATAGATAGATATGCGTTACGGCACCCAATTGTCGAGAAGTGCCTAGCTCGTATAGAGGAGCTTTCGGACTTCACAAGTATCCAACAGGGGCTTCCTGTTCTTTTCAAAGAAAGGAACATAGATATATCTCAAGAATTGGAGGATGCTGCACGTGTGCACGGGGGTAAGTTGCGTAAAAGCAGTTAGGGCTAAAGAGAGCGACTGCAAAGAGGTTTTGTCTTTTGTTTATAGAGCCAATGAAAGCATGGATCAATATGTCGTGCTTGACCCATTCTCAACTATACAAATGGAAAGATGAGAGGACGTCTAATTAGGCAGACTCTATTTGATGGGCGTTATCAGGTTTGCCTGATCAGGGCTGATTCCATCGAACCTTGCGGAATGCTGATTACGGCTAAGGGCGCTGCACTAAGAGGCAGGTCTAGCAGTTTGGTTTTATTTATATTGGAAAGGGGGATTCAAATTGCGGAGTTGCGCTGGGAAGGTTCGGAAACGCCATGTCGAGTAGCCGCTATCACTAAGGATGGCTGCGAATCTGGGCTCGAGCAGTTTGGGTTTAAATGGTCGGTGGCGGTAGAACTTGCGAACGGAAGCATGAATTACTATTTCCTAGAGGTAGGGTAAGGAAATATGAAGAAAAGAGAGATGCTGGGTGCTGTTCCGAGAATGCGGTATGCCGTACGCGTAAGGCATACTCAGACCGGTAGCGTTTTGACCGCGAACAGCTACTATATTCGTCTCAATGAAGATGCGCTCGCTATCGTTAATTTGATAGATGGAGAGCGGTGCATTAAAGATATCGCTAACGAAATTTGCGCCAATAAGAAGTTGTCCGGCAGCGATAGGTCAATCGTTGCCGATAAAGTTCTAAATACAGTTTTGAAAATATGGAAAACAGGCTTATTTCTCGAGGGCGATTTAGACGATCTTGCACCTAGGTTTCTGTATCAGCGTAACAATATCATGTATATTCCCTACTACGCGAAAGCCGCTTCACTGAGATGTTCGTATCTGTCTCCGATTGTTGATGGGTCTATAGTTCAAACGGTCAATGACATCTCGGATAACTTCGGCTCATCATCAGTCGTATTGGAGCTTCAGGACAACCAGCAAGAGTGTATGACGCAAATTGCTTTTGTAAGAACGATTGTTGAAGATGCCTACTTCCTATATTCAATATTTGGCGTAATTCCAAACTTGCAGCAATGGCAGGGAATTCGTGACTACATGTCGGTCTTTGAGCTTGTTTTTAAGAGCGAAACGACTCAAGAGGATTTGAAAAGTGATGGAATGCGAGATCTGAATTACCTGATCTATTCGGTGAGCGAAACAGATCGGTGTCTTTTGCCGCCCACTCTCTTGAAGGGAGTGATACCTAATGAGTTAATGGAAGGTGATATGGAGATTAGAGAATTGCAGATTGATCTGTAGTTTTGGAGACTATTGCCAAGTTAGAAAGAAGGTAAAAAATGGATTTTGATCCGCGGGTTGGTCCAGTTAACTTAAATGGTGGCAGTCAAGATCCGGAGCCAGCGGTGGGAGTTGCTATATTCCCGGCTGCAGTTTGGGCAGTTGCAGTTTATGACATCGTAGTTGGTGTTAACTACGGCGCAGTCGTTAATGCTGCTGCAGCGGCTATGGTTTATACGAAGGCGGTTGCTATCGAGTAATTCACACTTGGTTTGATTCGATTGTGAATGCGAAACTAGGACGGAAAGCAAAGGAAGTTCTATGGAAACAGGGGATGCTGTCTGCTTGATGACTTCGATTGCCCTGATTATCCTTTCAATCCAATACAGAAGAGGAAGATGGCTCTGCTCAATTGCTGGATATGATGTCACAAAAAGGGAGAGCGGGATTGATATACGCCCTTACGCAAAGTTGATTTCTTCTGTGACGTTATGGATGGGGCTGCTGTTTTTTTTGTTGGCGGTAGAGGGCTGGGTACGCGATTGGAATACCAGTGTTTTTGAAGCTTTGGTTCTACTTCTTTTCAGCTTGGCTTCTTTGTCGTTCGTGCGGCTAGTTAGGTTTGTGTTTATGAGACGATAGCCAGCGGAAGCGGGATGGACGACAAAATGGACCAATACAGTCAATTGTCAAAAGAATTTGATAGGGTTGGCTTAACAGATTTACTCGAGGGCATATCCGTGGCGGGGGATAGGTTTTATGTTGTTGAGCACTTATTTGCATCGGGTAAAGTAAACCAAGAATATCGAGGACTAGTGAGGCTTCTGTATCTTGGAGAGTCTGTGGCGCAAGCTGAAATGAAGCCATTTATTGAGCTGATTAAACTATTAGTGGACGCTGGCATCGTTATTTTAGAGGACGGGATTGTCCACTCAACGGGTCTGGTTTTAAATCGATATAGAGGTGTCTGGATTGTCGCGGATGCTCCACGGCCAAACCCTAAAAGATATTTCGGCCCAGATTCATTAGGACTTGCCAGGCGGCTGTCTCCTCAGCTCGGGAAGAAGGGGCTTGATTTGTGTGCGGGCTCTGGGATTCAGTCGCTGATCATGGCAGCGGGTGGCATGACGGTTACATCGGTGGAGATAAACGCCGAAACTTGTGCAACTAACATGCTTAATTCCAAGTTGAATGGGCTGGACGGTGCGATAAAAACGGTTCAAGGGAATTTGTATGAGAAGCTCGAACCTGATAGTAAATACGACTATATTGTTGCAAATCCTCCGCTGGTCCCCATTCCCAATGGACTTGAATATCCTTTTGTCGGAGATGGGGGATTTGATGGATGCCGAGTTAGCAACGAGATTATCGAAAAGCTCCCAGATTATTTAAGCGATGATGGTACCGCGTTGATGGTGGGAATGATGGCTTGTGCTGATAAGGACAGCCTGGATGCAGTCTCAATAGTGCAAGACATAATGAGCAGCGAGTTGTCGGGAACGATGTCTTTGCTGGGATATGACGAGGTCTATCCATGCTCTTCGTTTGTTGAGGGTGTTGCATGGAGTGCGTATTTGGCTGATCCAACAAGGTGGACATCAGTAGATGAGGCAATTGATGATGTTTACGAACTCTATCGAAATGACCACACTGCAGGCGTTTATTACTATGTGTTACGGCTGCGAAAGGACAGTTCTTTGGATAGAGGGTTGAATATAATTGACAACTCAAATAAAAGGCCCTGTTCAGAGGCGTGGTTGATATAATGATGCATTTCAAATGGCGGAGAGACGAGTGCGCGTTGTTCTGGCATGTGGTCAAAACAACGATGTCATGCCACGGTGCAAAGATGCTGATGGTCATGGTTCTGGTGAGCTATGCTCTGACATCGCTGTCACCGTATTTGAACGGACAGTTTGTTGATATGCTCGTTTACGGTCAGGACATGCATTCTATTTATATTTTAGCCTTTGCTATAGCATTATTGGGGATTATTTCGGCGGTCTTCTCTTACTTTGCAAAGATGCTCCAGACGTCAGTCCTGAACCTCTCGTATTTCAGTTTTTTAAAAGAAATCGTGTCAGACTTTCAACATTTGCCACTTACGGACATAGAGTCGACTTCCCCGTTGTACTCTGCTCAGAAAATAAACTCGGACACCTCTTCAATAACATCGTTTGTTGTCATAAACATGATTCCATTGTTCATGAATGCGATTACAATGATTGCGGTTTTTTTTGCTAATCGCTTCTCTCGATTTATCGATATGCACCGTCGGCATAACGCTTCTTGGGGCGTATTGTATTATGGTGCTTATGCTTCAACCTTCACTGCTTGCCGCTTCATTTCAAAAGAAAGAGGAAGATGGGTTCCTGTTCAGCTCCATAGCATCACGTATCGCACGGACGTTCGAGATTAAGCTGCTAGCCGGTTATGAGAGCAGCTTCGAACATGTAGAAAAACAGTTTGATGCTGCGTACTATCCTTCAGTTCTTGCACTCGCGAAAGTACAAAGTATAGTGAGTTCTAGCGATCGTATGGCGGCGGCAGGATTTCAAGCTGTTTTGTTGCTGGTTTCGGGAGCAAGAATAGCCACAGGAGCTATGACAATTGGGGAATTTACCATGATAAATTCTTATTATTCCCTATTGATGAGCTGTGGCAAATACTATATCGGCGTCTTTCAGTCTTTGCAGGAAACGAGGGCATCAATAGCTAGGCTGAATGAAATAAAGGCGCGAAAACGGGATTACCGAAATTGTCTTGCGGTTAATAATGTGGGCCGCATACAGGTCCTAGATTTAGACTTCAGTTTAATTCGCGACGAAGAGCTGGTTGATATAACTTGCGGGGTGAATCTTCAATTTGACGTGGGCAGAACGTATGTAATTACAGGCCCTAATGGTGTTGGAAAAAGCACACTATTAAAGCTGCTCCTGGGTTTTTACGAGCATGCAAATGACAATATCGAGTACGATTGCACAAAGTTGACCGCTATCAATCTTGACCGAGTTCGGTCGGAGTGTTTCTCTGCTATGCAGCAAACGGCTTTCGTCCCCGGTGACACAGTTGAAGACTATTTGCATGAATACGGCATCAGCTATGAGTTAATGGCGTCGTTTCTCAAGGAATGCGGTTTCGAACCAATTGATAAAATAAGATGGGAAAAATGTTCTAATCTATCTGGAGGAGAGCTGCAAAGGTTACGCTTGGCTATGGCGTTATGCCGAAAAGCGGATTTTGTAATTCTCGATGAGCCGACCAATGATCTTGACGGATCGGCATGTGGCTGCCTGATAGAGTACATTAAACAAAATAAGCGAGGTCAGGCCTTTTTGATTGTTTCGCATGATTCTAGATTGCTCGATGTCGCCGATCATATTTTGGTAATGAGCGGTGAGGGGGCTATTGAATTAGCCAAATAATGGATTCCTGGTTGTGCTGGAATGATATTGGGACGTATATTTGGTTGCTTTTTAAGGCGGGCATAATAATCGGGTGATCAACTCTTTCTCGTCCCATATGAATTTAGCGCCTCCCGAATGAATGTAATGGGCGGCTCCGGACCCCCCGCTGTCCTGGCCTAGGGGAAACGGAATAGACGGACCGACCGTTCGACTTTGCCTGGGAAAAGATGTCGGGCGGTGGACGGAGTATGGCCACCGGACTCATCGAACCGCATCTCCGCCATTCTTTCAACTGGGATAACGGTGCCCCCGGGCTCTGGAGAGACTGCGGGGGGCGTTCGGCTAACTGCGGGTACGACCTATTTGCCCAATGTGTTCGCCTGAGATCGGAAATTAACTATCATGCGCCACACGTCGCTAGTCCAGCTTGGTTCCAGGTACCTGCGGTGCTTCTTC
The DNA here is from genome assembly GCA_014871605.1 of Collinsella sp. Classification (GTDB taxonomy): domain Bacteria; phylum Actinomycetota; class Coriobacteriia; order Coriobacteriales; family Coriobacteriaceae; genus Collinsella. Next base: position 28,359 of record WGSQ01000004.1, read on the forward strand.
AAGCAACGCTTTGAGCTCGTTCAAAATGGAAACGGGCTGTCGACCGACAGCGTCCAGATGAAGCGTCGCTACACGAATGGGTGGCTGATATTCAAGCGAGCCGATGAGCACGGGGGAACCCAGGAACCGCTCGATTTCGTCTGCGATCGAGTCGGTCTCTTCGGGATCAAAGTCGTCGAAAAGCGCCACGAATGTCGGCCCCGTCGAGCGGAACAGGCGGCCCTTGCCGCGCGAACAATCCATGAGGCAGGCGGCGCTTTCGGCGAGCACGCGGTCGCCTGCATCGAATCCAAAGCGGGCATTGACCTCGGCGATATCGTCGACCTTAATGGCAATAAAGCCTGCCTCGCGCGCCACGCGGCGCATCTCTCCAATAGCGTTGACCAGCGCGTGGACATCGCCCAGGCCCGTTACCGAGTCGGTCGTATCCGCTAGGCTTCGGTTGATGATAATGCCCACATACATGCTGGGCTCGGTATCGGTGCCGTCCAAGCGGTAGCCCGTGCAGTCGCAAAGCGCGTACGCTCCGGTGGCATCCATTACGCGATACTGCATGTAGTGGAAGTGCCATGTGCCGTGTATCACCATATCGAGCTCGGCTCGTACGCTGTCGCGGTCCTCGGGATGAACGCGGGCAAGCCACATATCGACCGAGTTAAAAGGGTGCTGGGAAGGCAGGTCAAAATCGCGCACGGCGTTGACCGACCATTGCGATTCGCCCGTATCGAGATTGAGGATAAACGGATAGCGCGTCTCGGAGCTCATGGAGATCGCTTGGAACACCCGGTCGTTGCAGGGAAACTGGTCGACGATCGGGCGTTGCGGCGCGTCATCGTCTTTCGGCTGCTGCACGCGATGCATAAGCTTATAGCGATACATCTTGCGATCGGCATCCATCGTCATCTGGCGACGCGTGTCGCCGGCAAGTGGATCGACGCTGTTAGCGCCGGGCGATTTTAGCCGCTAATAGTCAAACTATTTTGACCAATCCCGGTCACCGAATAATGGCCACCGTGCCTCCCCGCCGCCACTACGCTGGTGGTGCCAACACGCCGGCGTTAGGAGGACCATTGAGGTGAACGAGAGACACGATGACCTACAGGAGATTATAGACGCGGCGCTCCGGGAGATGGCCGCGGAGGAGGGCGACGGGTTCGACCCGCAGGCATGCAACCTCGCGGAGTTCTGCAGGAGGACGGGGCTCACCCGCTCCCGCGCGAGGACGGTCAGGGCACACGGGTTCAGGGCCCTGCCCCACGGGAACAGCGGGAGGAGGGCCGCGCCGGGCGTGCTCGCCGGCCACACCGGCCTGGTGGACGACCT
>WGSQ01000040.1 GCA_014871605.1 Collinsella sp.
CGGCGACGAAGATGCCGACCGTGCCGGCGGTGTCATCCCCGATCTCGGGGCCGGTCGGGGCCTTGTGAATGGTCGGGTTGGCGGGGTTCACAAACTGGCCGGCGATGATGCTGTTGGGCGTCTCCTTCTGCAGCTCCTCGGCCTTGGCGATGGCGCCCTTCATGCCCTTGGATCCGTCGGTGAGCACGAGCTGTGCGCCATATGCCTGCATCAGCTTGCGGCGCTCGACGGACATGGTCTCGGGCATGGTGATGATCACCTTGTAGCCGCGAGCTGCCGCCACCGAGGCGATGCCGACACCGGTGTTGCCGCTCGTGGGCTCGATGATGGTGTAGTCGCCGCCGCGCACGAGCTTGCCGGCCTTCTCGGCCTCGTCGATCATGTTCTTGGCGACGCGGTCTTTGACGGAGCCGGCGGGGTTGAAGTATTCCAGCTTGACGAGTACGCGGGCCTTGAGGTCCTCATCGGCCTCAAAGTGAGTGAGCTCCAGAAGCGGAGTGTGGCCGATAAGCTGATCGATGGACGTGTAAACATTGCTCATGGTGAACCTCCAAAGTGTTCAAATGACTGGATACCGTGTGGTTTTACGGTGTGTGTAGCAGCGAAACCCACAAACCTTATAGGTTGTTCGTTTTGCTGTTGAAAAGCATAGTAGACAGTAAAGCCTAGTAACGCAATAGGAAATAGAAGATTATTACGAGTCGATTAACCAGCTTGACGGGAATAGGTATTTTCAAAACCAATATTTCGGCTAGAATTTCTACGAATTAAAAGACCGAAAGGCAGCAATATATATGTTGGTTTCCACAAAGGGCAGATATGCCCTGCGCGTTATGGTCGACCTGGCCGAGCACCAGGCGGCCGGCCGCATTCCCCTCAAAGAGATCGCCGCGCGTCAGGGGATTTCGGAGAAGTATCTGGAGAACATCTTGGCTACGCTCGTCCGCGCCAATATGCTCTCGGGCATGCGCGGCAAGGGCGGCGGCTACGTGCTCACGCGCCCGCCCGAGCAGTACACGGTGGGCGAGATCTTGCGCCTGACCGAAGGCAGCCTGGCACCGGTCGCATGCCTGGACGGCGACTGCAAGGGCTGCTCGCGTTCGGACGAGTGCCCCACGCTCGACGTGTGGAAGAACCTGGACAAGCTCATCAACGACTACCTCGACGGTGTGACGCTCGATGCGCTCGTTGCCCCCAACGAGGGCTACGACTACGTCATCTAGTCCCACCTGCCATTGGGGGACGGGGCAGAAATGCCGGATTTTCTTGCCCTCTGAGGCTCGACAAATGACATGGCCGCCCATCGTTGCGATGGACGGCCTTCTTTAGGTGTGTTGTGGCGGTCCGAATCCGGTCGCTTTAGTTCCTGGCGACGCTGTCGAGAATGCTGCGCATGATGGATACCAGGATGCTGCCCATAAAGGCCGATCCAAAGCTGGCAATGGAGATACCCGCGCCCAGCAGATTGACCGACAGGTAGCTGGCCAGCTCGAGCATAAAGCTGTTGACTACGAGCTGAAAAATACCAAGCGTGATAATAGTGAGCGGCAGCGAGATGACCGTCAGGAACGGCTTTACGAGCGAGTCGACTATGTTGAGGAACAGTCCCACGAAGGCAAAACACACCCAGGCGTCGGCCATGCCGAAGGGCTGAATGCCGGGGACGAGAAACGTTGCGATCGCGATGGCGATTGAGGTAAAGAGCCAGTTAAGCATAAAGCGCATGGTGTGAATCCTTTCTTGCGCAAGACGTGGCAAAGAGGCGTGAGAGGCACATGCCTTTGCAACTCGGATAGATGCGCGGGCACGGCCCTGTTTGGGCGCCCATTGTCTCAGATATTCGTGGAGCTTGCGTGCGTATTCGGTTTCAAAACGGCGTTCGTCCTAGAAAATGTGCCGCTGGCAGAGAGTCTTGTCGCTTTAGTTTGGTGGTGTGCTAAACTGCTACGGGCAAAAGCCACAGGCGTTGCCCTATTGCATAGAACGGGCGAGCGATGCCCGATGTCAGTATCAACTTCGATGCCTTTTGGCGGGTTTGGCGGTGATCGATGAATATCGAGAACATGTTTGACAAGCCTGATGTCAAGCAGCTGGTCCACGCATTTAGCCTTTTGGACGACGAGAAAGATATCCAAGCGTTTTTGACCGATATCTGCACGCCGCGCGAGATTTGCGATCTATCGCAGCGTCTGCAGGTCGCGCGTTACCTGGACGAGGGCGAGCCCTATGTCGAGGTTCAGGCCCGTACCGGCGCTTCGTCCACCACGGTGAGCCGTGTGTCCAAGGCGCTCAACGGCGAGTACGGTGGCTATCGCAAGATCCTCATTAAGCTGGAGGATGGCGAGTAGGCCGCGCCAAAAACGAATTGTGCAAAACCGCTCCTCCGGGGGCGGTTTTTTGATCCCTTGGGGACGGAGGAAAACGGATCACGGGGTTAGACAGACCCCCTCGGTGATCCGTTTTCCTCCGTCCCCAAGGGATCAAATCTGTTGGCGTGGGGCAAATCTGTCCGCTTGGGCGGGTAGGATGGATGCATTGATTATTGCGAACAGTTTGAGCGGAGGACCATGCCTGTTCGAATCTATACCACCAATGCCGGCACGGATTTGAGCGATGCCGAGTCGGCGTTGCTTGCCGATCTTATTGCCCGCCACGGGCGTGCCGTGTTGCTGGCACCTACGTTTGCCGAGCTCGACCTGTGCCGTCATGATGCGGCGGAAGCCGGCGTTTCGCTGGGTATCGACTACAAGACGTCTACATCGTGGCTTCGCTCGCTTTGGGAGCTTTTGGGCGACGGGCGAGGTTTTGTCGACAACCTGCAGCGCCAGATGCTGTTCTCGGACATGGTCACGCGTCTCGACGATGCCGACCTGCAGCCGCTTTCGCGCAGCCAGGGCACAGTGCGCATGCTCGCGCGCATGGCCCGCGACGTGTTGCCGGGCGTTGCGGGGACGGGTGCCGAACGATGCCGTGGCGACAACTGCCAGCCTGAGCCAAAAAGCGATGCCGAGGCTCGTGTGTTCGAGCTTTTGCGTGCCTACGCGGACGGTTTGGACCGTCGAGATATGGTCGAGCCCTGCGAGGCGGCTGACATTATGGCCGGTGCCCTGGCCGATAGCCTGCCGGCGTGCGCCCGCGCCGTATGCGTGCGCGGTATCACGTCGTTTACGCACGGTCTGCTCGAGTTGCTGTCTGCCGTGGCAAACAACGGGGGAGAGGTTGTCGTGCTGCTCGCTTGCGAGCAAGCGGCGATGCGCGAGGACCTGGCTGCCGCCTTTGATGCCCGCGGCGTGCTGTTTGAGGTTGCACCGCTGGACGAGGATGCCGGCGCTCCCGCGATTGCGCCAAAGTCCGTCGTACGTCCTGCCTTTGTGGAAGTCGCCGGGCCCCATGCCCGTGCCCGTGTCTATGCGGACGTCATCGATAAGATGGTGAAAGCGCGCAAGGAGTCCAAGGTCAACGATGCCGCCTCCGCACCCGTCGATCCCGTGCGCGTACTCGTGGTGTCCGCCCGGGCACCCCAGCTGTTCGGCGAGCTTGCCGCTCGTTTGGCGGCGCGCCACGTTGCTGCCGAGACGGCCGAGTTCACGGCGTTTTCCCAATCCATTGCGGGCAGGCAGTTCACGGCGCTCGCCAATCTGATCGAGCGCATGAAGGCCGCCGACGAGGGCACCGCCTCCAAGACCGAGTGGTGGCCCGCCCCGGAGCTTACTGACTGGATCTACAGTCCGCTTTCAGGCACCGATGCCGCCAGCGCGCGAACCTTCGATAAGAACATGCGACTGTCGCGCAGCAAGACCACTGCGGGCGTCAAGAGCCTGCTGCAGAGCGTGCAGGGCCAGGTGAGGGGCGCGCGTAAAGCGGCGAGCGACGAGAACTGGTTTAAGAACGTGCCGTGTGTGGTTTCGGACGTGTTCCAGGCGCTGTGGCGTGACAAGCCCGTGACGGCGCTCAAGGCCATGCTTGCCGTTGCCGAGGCGTTGCCCGATCGCTCGCTGGGCAGCTTGGATGGCCAAGCCCGTCGCCAGGCGGAGGTGGCTCTGCTGCGCCACGTCATCGACATCCTTATGAACGATGCTCGCGCGCTCGACGTATCGCAGGCCGCGACCGTGCCCGTGCTCGATGGCATTCGCACCAAGGTAGACAAGCGTAGCACCGCCTACGATTACGAGACCTACGAGGTTGACCGTGCGCCACGTGCTCAGGTTCGTTTTGCTTCGCTTGCCGATGCGGCGGCTCTGCGCCCCGGCAGCTACGATGCCGTGCTGTTTGCCGATGTCGATCTGGACAGCTATCCGCTCTCACACGAGGAGGGACCACTGGCCACGCTGACGGCCGAGTTAGATCGCAGCGGTGTGACGCTTGAGCCTGCCGCCTTGTTACGCGTGCGCTTTGGTCGCGCGATGCAGGCCGCGCGCGGTCCGGTTACGCTTGCCCGCGTGACGCACGATCGCCAGGCGCGCGAGTGCTACCCGGCTGCCGTGTGGACTGAGTTGCGGGCGCATGCCGAGGCCGCTAACGATGCTAAGGCCGCTGACGCCGACAACGCCGCTGACGACGCTAAGGCCGCTGGCGCCGACAAGGCGAAGTGCGTGGGTGAGGGTGATATCGTAAGGGACTTCGATCCCGCGGCAGGCGAAGGCCTCAAGCGCGAGCGCGTGACCTGTGAAGCCCCTCAGCATCTGAGTGCCGAGGCCGTGCCGTATTTGGTCCTGCGTCGTCGCGATGGCGAGGGCGAGGGCGCGCCGCTCGTGCCGCGTCTGACGTCCGCCTCGCAGATCGAGGCCTATTCCACCTGCCCGCTGTGCTGGTTCGTCTCGTATCGCGTCAAACCTCAGTCCATCGATGCGGGCTTCGGCAACATGGAGAAGGGTAACTTCGTCCACGACGTGCTGGAACACCTGCATGCGCGTCTCCCGCGGGAGGGCATGGAGCGCGTGACGCCCGAGAACCTGCCGCGCGCGAAGGAGCTGCTGCACGAGGTCTTTGCCGAGACCCTGGCCGAGCACGTCGGCAAGCGCGGTACCGAGGGCCCGCTCGTGCCGCTCTCCCCGGTGGAGGAGCGGCAAGTGGCCGAGATCTTGCCGCAGCTGGAGGGCGTTCTTGCCTACGAGTCCGAGGCGCTCACCCCCTTCGCTCCGCGCTACCTGGAGTTTGCGTTCAACGAGCTCCAGGTCGAGTATGCCGGTTGGCCGCTCGGCGGGCGCATCGACCGCGTGGATGTGGACGCCGAGAACCGCGCCGTGGTAATCGACTACAAGCATCGTTCGGGTGTCGAGGAGTTTAAGCTCGCCGACCCCACGGTACGCGACGAGGAATCGGGCGAGGCCCCCATCGACGACCCGCGCTGGCTGCCGCCCCATACCCAGACACTCATCTACGCGCAGGCCATGCGTCGGGCGCTGGGCCTAGATACCCGTGCTGCGCTCTATTTTTCGACCAAGGGCGGCAAGCCCGCGCTGCGTGGTGCCGCAAGTGCCGAGTTGCTCGAGGAAGAGCGTGGCGACGGTCGTATTCCGGGCCTCAAGAAGGGCTTTCCAGGCGAGGGCGGCAGCATGGACTTCGATGTGCTGCTCGACTGCGTGGAGGCCGGCATCGCCGAGCGCCTGCGCGAGCTCGAGGCAGGCAACGTTGCCGCCGTCGACCCGACGTCGGCGCAGGCCGCGCATGCCCGCTGCTCGTATAACCACGAAGGAACGTTTGTAAGGAGGGACGTGTAGACCATGGATCTTTCGACCTTGATGCCGCAACAGCTGCAGATCGTCAAGACGCTCGACCGTCCGCTGTTTGTCTCGGCGGGCGCCGGTTCGGGCAAGACCTTTACCCTTACGCGCCGCATCGTCTACGCGCTCTCGCCCGAATCCGGTCCGTTTGTCGAGCATCTGGACCAGGTGCTCGCTATTACCTTTACCAAAGACGCCGCAGCCGAGATTCGCGACCGCGTGCGCCGTGCGCTTATCGACGAGGGCATGGACGAGGAGGCCCTGACCGTCGACGATGCGTGGATCTCGACCATTCACGGCATGTGCTCGCGTATCCTGCGCGCGCACGCGCTGGAGCTGGGCATCGACCCTGAGTTCACGGTGCTCACCGATACCGACGAGCTCATGGATCAGGCTGTCGAGCATGTGCTGGGTCGCGCGACGGTACCCGATGCCGCCCCCGAGCTCGCGGCATCGCTCAAGGCCCTCTACGCTTGGTATCCCATGGCGGGCGAGGGCGGTTCCTTTGGCGCCGGCACGACCATCAAGGGTCTGGTGCGCGACCTGCTGGAGCTGTCGAGCCAGTTGCCGGGCGGTATGGACGACGTGCGCGTGGCGCGCGGCCAGGCCGATACCTCGGCGCTCGCCGATGCCTATCGCGCGGCGCTGGGCGCAAGCAAGGCCGCGACCGAGAAGGCACAGACGGCGCTCGATGCCATCGACGCGTTCGAGGCGAGCGGCAAGACCATGGTCGATGCGGCGCGACTCATGATGTCGTGCACCATGCCGCGGGCGAGCAAGGCGTTCCCTAAGGAGCAGGTCGAGCTGCTCAAGGCGGAGGCCGCCGATGCATTTATCAATATCGTGCTTGCCTGCGGTGGCCCGGCGCTCGATGCGCTGGTGGGCCTGGCCCGTTCCGTGGAGGCCGAGTATCGCGCGCTGAAGGCTGCCCAGTCCGCTCTCGATAATAACGACCTGCTGCGCATGGCCTACGAGGCCCTGCGCGATTACCCGGCCATCCGAGCGGCATACGAGGGCCGCTTTAAGATGGTCATGATCGACGAGTTCCAAGATACCGACCAGATGCAGGTCGATCTGATCCGTTACCTGACGGGTGCGGGGGAGCGCGCGCTGTGCACCGTGGGCGATGCGCAGCAGTCCATCTATCGCTTCCGCGGCGCCGAGGTCGAGGTGTTCCGTCGCCAGGAGCGCAAGGTGGGCTCGTCTGCCGCGCCCGAGGCGACTGCCGTGGCCGACGCCCCTGCTGGCGAGCTCGTCAAGCTCGTGCGCAACTTCCGCAGCCATGACGAGGTGCTGCGTTACGTGGCACGTGTCTTCGACGGCGATGACGGCGGCCTGATGCAGGGCTTTTTGGATCTTGAGGCGAGCGACGGCCGCAAGGACACGCTGGTGGCAGACGCCTCGCGTCGCCAGGCGCTCTTTGTTGCCGGCGGCAGTATGCAGGAGCGCACACAGGCCAAGGCCCGTGCGATCGCCGAGCGATTCCGCGCGCTTGCCGATGCCGGCCAGCCCCAGGGCGGCATGGTGCTGCTGCTGGGCCGCATGACCAACGCAGACGTCTACGCACAGGCTTTCCGTGACCAGGGGCTCGACTGCGTCATCGCGGGCGGCTCGGTCTTTGCCCAAGCAGCCGAGGTGCAGACGGTGCGCGCCCTGGTTTGTGCGCTCGCCAATCCGGCCGATACGGCGCAGGGTCTTATGCCGCTGCTCGCCTCGCCGATGTTTGCGCTCGGCGCTCAGGAGTTCCTGGCGCTGGCGACCAAGCTCGATAGCGAGACGGGGGAGACCTCGCGCCGGAATATCGACGCGGGCATCATGAGTGATTTCGACGTGCCGGGTCTGCAAGATCTGCCGCTCGTGACGCGCGCCCGCGAGGTGCTGCGGTATGCGCTTCGTCGCGTGGGCCGCGATTCGTTCGCCGCCATCGCGCGCGACGTGGTCAACGCCTCCGGCTGGTTTGTGCGTCTGGCGCAGCGTGGTCCCGAGGGCAAGGCCATTGCCGCCAACGTGCTCAAGGCGCTCGACGCCGTGGCCGAGGCGGAGGCCGAGTTCGGCAACTCGCCGCGTTCCATCGCGCTGGCCTTCGACCGCTTCCTGGCGGGCAAGGAAGCCCCGGGTGCCCTCAACGAGGAGGGCGACGGCGCGGTGCGCATCATGACGGTTCATGCCTCCAAGGGCCTGGAATATCCGGTCGTGGCGGTTGCCGAGTGCTTTGACGTGCGTAAGTCCTCGGGTGCGGCGCAGATGGGTCGCGTCGAGGGCGGAGCGCAGGTCGTGGCACTGCCGGCACGCTTCGACGGCGTTAAGCTCGCCGATGGGACCTTCGTGAAGGGCGATGACGTCAAAAAGCAGTTTGAGTATGCGTTTAAGGGCAAGGGCACGTCGCTGTGGCTGCCGCCGGAGCTCATGGAGGACGTTTGTGCGACGGGTTCTCCCGCCGAGGCATTTGCTCGCCTGCGCAACGACGACCTGCGGCTTTCGCTCGAGGAGCGGGCCCGCTTGCTCTACGTTGCCATGACGCGTGCGCGCGAGCTGGTGATCTTGGCGATGGATGCCGGCGTGAGCCGTGGCAAGGTGACGGCGCCGACCTTTGACGTCGAGACCGATCTGACCTATGACGTGCTGCGCCGTATTTTGCCGACCGACGCTCTGGACATGCCTCAGCTCGATAGCGACCGTTTGGTGTTCGACAACTCCCAGCCGGGTGACTACGAGCTCATTTCGCTTTCGGACTTTACCTTTGGCGAGCGGGCGTTTGAGGCCAACGCTTCGCTGGATGCCGAGGGTAGGCTTGTTCGCGGTGATGTCGATACAGATGCTGCCGACGATTCGGCTAGTACAATCGTCCCCGGTCCTGCCGATCCCAAGCCCGATTCGTTTGAACTCGTATATCCCCAGGCGGCGGGCGTGCGCATGGGCATCTGTCCGTTCCCGGTGCGTGATTCGTACAGCTATTCGTTGATTGCCGCGGCGCTGCATGCCGAGGCCGAGGACCGTGCCGCCGAGACGCGCGTGCCTGTGGACGAGGCTGGCGATGATGCGGAGTCGGATGGCGCGGAGATGACGGATGCGGACGTGGCTGCTGTCGAGCCCGCCGGCAATCCCATGGCGCTGGGCTCGGCCTTCCACGCTGCCTGCCAGTGGCTCATCGAGATGGGTGCCGATGCGCTGCCTGCTGAGCGTGCCGACGCCCTGGCTCGCCTGTGGCGCTTGACGCCAGAACAGCGCGAGCGCTTCGATGTCGCTCTGGATCGCTGGCTCAAGTCGTCGGTTCGTGCCGAGCTACTCGCGTGGCCGTGCATCCGTGCCGAGGTACCGTTCTTCTCGCTGGGCTGCGAGGACGAGGACATCGCCCGCTACGGTGCCTATGCCGAGGGCGCCATCGATGCACTGGCCACCGACCCGGCCGATCCGTCGCGCGCACTGGTCATCGATTACAAGACGGGTGGCACGCCGGATGAGACGCCGGACCAACTGCTCGAGAAGCACGCCCTGCAGGCGCGCGTCTACGCCGACGTGTTGCACAGGGCGGGCGTTGAGACGGTGACGGTCAAGTTCGTTCGCGTGGAGCAGGCGAATCCAGCCATCTTCGTCGAACCCGCCGAACCTCAAGTAGTCACCTACAATCTCTAGCCCTCAGATAACTTGCGGTGAAATAGTTCCTGTATTGCGGCCCAGGTGGCCCAAGCGGGAACTATTCCACCGCAACTGCAAGAGGAGCCGTGTTGGTTTGGCTAGGTTCGGGTGCCGTCCGCGCCGTGCGGTAAAATCGTTCAGTCAGAACACGAACCCGCATCGGAGCTCATCACATGGCATTCGTCCATCTGCACAATCACACTGTTTTTTCCATGCTCGACGGCGCAACCCGTATCCAGGATATGGTCAACCGCGCTGTTGAGCTGGGCATGCCTGCCGTGGCCATTACCGACCACGGCTACATGTATGGCGTGCCCGACCTGGCGCTGGCCTGCGACGCCGTCAACCACAACACTCCCGAGTACAAAACCTGGAGCCACGACAAGGCCTTCTTGGAAAAGGACCGCCGTGACGAGCTGGTGGAGCCCGACCCCGAGTCCAGCCCGCGCGAGCATGCCCAGTATGTGAAGGACATGGCCATGTGGGACGAGAAGGGCAACATCGACGAGCTCAAGCCGCCTCTGGTCATCAAGCCCATCTTTGGCTGCGAGGTCTACTTTACGCCGGACGAGACGCTCGCCCGCGACCACAAGCCCGAGCTCTACCACATGATCCTCCTGGCCAAAGACCAGGAGGGCTACGTCAACCTGATGCAGACGGTCTCCGAGGCCGCCGTGCAGGGCTTTTACTACAAGCCGCGCGTGACGCTCGACAACCTGCGCCGCCATGCCAAGGGCATGATCTGCACGAGCGCCTGTATTGCGGGCATTATCCCCAAATACATCGACCGCGGCGACATGGAAGGCGCCATCAAGTGGGCCGAGACCTTCCGTGATACCTTCGAGCCCGGCGACTTCTACATCGAGATCCAGGAACACGGTATCACCACCGACAACGGCCTGACTGACGAGCAGATGGACCGCACGCTCATCGATATCGCCAAGCAGGTGGGCGTCAAGGTTATCGCTACCAACGACTTCCATTACCTGCGCCGCGAGGATGCGCCCGTGCAGGACGTCATCATGTGCATTGGCATGAACGCCAAGGTCGACGACCCCAACCGCATGCGCATGACCGGCTCGGAGTTTTACATGAAGACCGAGGAGGAGATGCGGGCGATGTTCCCGTATTGCCCCGAGGCCTGCGACAACACGCTCGAGATCGCCGACAAGTGCTACGTTGAGCTGGACTGGGACTCCATCATCCTGCCGCGCTTTCCGTTGCTCGACCCCGGCGAGACGCACGAGAGCCAGTTCCGCCGCGAGTGCGAGAAGGGCCTGCGCCAGCACTACGGTGACGACTGGGCCACGCGCGAGATCGGCGGCGTCAACATCAAAGAGCGCTTTGAGTACGAATACAAGGTCATTTGCGACAAGGGTTTTGCCGCCTACTTCTTGATCGTTGCCGAGTATGTGCAATGGGCCAAGGATAACGGCATCGGCGTCGGTCCCGGCCGTGGCTCGGCAGCCGGCGCTATCGTCGCCTATGCCATGAACATCACCGCGTTCGACCCGCTCGAAAACGGCCTGATGTTCGAGAGGTTCCTGTCTCCGCAGCGTACCGAGATGCCCGATATCGATATGGACTTCGACGACGAGCGGCGCCTCGAGGTCGTGGAGCACGTTCGCCAGCTCTACGGCCCCGAGAAGGTCACCCACGTCATCACCTACTCGACCATCAAGGCCAAGCAGGCCATCAACGACGCCGCGCGCGTCTTGGACTACCCGGTCTACATGGGCCAGCGCCTGTCCAAGATGGTCTCGAGCGACCCCAAGGTCAAGCTCAAGCAGGTACTCGAAAAACAACCCGGCAAAGAGGATCTGTTTAACCCAGATTTTGCCGAGGCCTATAAAAAGGACGACGACGCCCGCCGCATCATCGACACGGCGCTCTCGATCGAGGGCCTCACCCGTGGCGAGGGCGTGCACGCGTGCGCCGTTCTGATCTGCCGCGACCCCGTCAACGAGCACGTGCCCACCAAGCTCGACACCAAGGGCGGCGTCGAGATTACCCAGTACGAGGGCCATACCGTTGCCGACATGGGCCTGCTCAAGATGGACTTCTTGGGCCTGCGCACGCTGACGGTTATCTCCAAGGCCAAGGCAAACATCAAAAAGAACTTCGGCATCGACATCAAAGAGGAAGAGATTCCCTTTGACGATCCCGAGATCTTTAAGCTCATGGGTTCCGGCCACACCGCCGGCGTCTTCCAGGTCGAGTCCGCCGGCATGACGGCCACGATCAAGAACATGAAGCCCACCGAGTACAAGCACGTCGTAGCATTGATCGCCCTGTACCGCCCGGGCCCGCTGGGCGCCGGCATGGTTTCGTCCTACATCAACCGTATGAACGGCAAGGAGCCGGCCGTCTCCTACGACGACCGTCTGGACGACATCCTGGGCGAAACCTACGGCACCATGGTCTACCAGGAGCAGGTTATGCTCATCTCCGTCGAGATGTGCGGCTTCTCCAAGGGCGAATCGGACTCGCGTATCCGTAAGCCCGTGGCTAAGAAGAAGATTAAGCTGCTCACGTCGACGGTGCTCCACTGGGAGGATGGCTCGGACGAGACCACCTACGACCACTGGATGAACGGCGCTATCAAGAACAACTACACGCGCGAGGTTGCCCAGAAGATTTGGGACGATGTTCTCGAGTTCGCATCCTACGCCTTCAACAAGTCGCACTCCGCCGGCTACGCCATTCTGGTTATGCAGACGGCATGGCTCAAGGCGCACTATCCGCACGAGTACATGGCGGCCGTTCTGACGTCCTACACGGGCAAGACCGACAAGATCGTGCACTACGTCTCGGCATGCCGTCACGACGGTATCCCCGTGCTTTCGCCAGATGTCAACGAGTCCGGTACCGAGTTCACGGCTACCAAGGAGGGCGTGCGCTTTGGTCTGGCCGGCATCCGCGGCGTGGGCACCGGCGTGGCACAGGCGATTATCGCCGAGCGCGAGGCGGGCGGCCCGTTTAAGACGTTGCATGACTTTGTCGAGCGCGTGGACTCGAGCCAGGCCAACCGTCGCGTGATTGAATCGCTGATCAAGGCAGGCGCCTTCGACTCCACGGACTATCCGCGCCGCCAGATGATGCACTTTGTGGACAAGAACAACCCCGAGAACATCATCGATGCCGCCGTGAAGCGCCAGAAGGATCGCGCAAGCGGCCAGACGTCGTTCTTCGATATGTTTGGCGACGTTGAGGGCTCGGGCTTTGAGGT
>WGSQ01000041.1 GCA_014871605.1 Collinsella sp.
GCGGACCTCGCCGTTTACGCCCTTGCACACCTTGGTGACGATCTTCTGGTGCGCCTTCTCGACCTCTTCGCTGGTGAGCGTGTGGTCGTCGGAGCGATACGTAAGCGCAAAGGCCATGGACTTCTTGCCCACTCCGATGCGGATGGGATCGCGGTAGACGTCGAACAGGCGCACGCCCTCGAGCAGCTTGCCGCCGGCGCTGGTAATACGGCGCTCAAGATCCTCGCAGGTCACAGCGTTGTCGACCACGATAGCCAGGTCGTGCTCAACAGCCGGGTACTGCGAGAACTCGCGGTAGTTCTCCTGGTTGCGGGCGCCCTTGATCAGCTTGTCCAGGTCGAGCTCAAAGGCAACGACGACCTCGTCGATGCCCATGGCTTCGCGCGCCTCGGGGTGAATCTCGCCGACCCAGCCCAGCACGGTGCCGCCGGACAGAACCTCGGCCGCACGACCCGGCTGCAAGAAAGCGTAGCCCTCGCCCTCGACGGGACGGAAGCGGACCTTCTCGATGCGCAGCTGGGCGAGCAACTCCTCGACGATGCCCTTGCCAAAGAAGAAGCGCAGCTTGCGGTACTTCATGGTCCAAGACTGCTCGCTCCACTGGCCCGAGAGCACGCCCGCCACGGACTTGGTCTCCTTGGGCAGGCTGGCGTTCTCGCGACCATGGAACAGGCTGCCGACCTCGTACAGGTGCACGTTGGGCGTGCCGTGGGCCTCGTTATAGGCCACGGATTGCAGCAGGCCCGGCAGCAGCGAGCGACGCATCTCGGTCTGCTCGGCCACCAGCGGGTTCATGAGCACCACGGGGCAGCCGCGGCCCTCGGTGGACATGCCGATCTTCTCCAGGTCGCCCGGGGCGGCAAAGCCAAAGGTCGTGGTCTCGTTGAGGCCACAGGCGCGCAGGATCTCGCCGACCTTGCGGGTGAGCTTCTGTTCGCGGGTCAGGCCGCCGATGTGGTTCTTGGCAGCCGGGATGGTCGCCGTCACACGGCCCATGCCCCACAGGCGCAGGACCTCCTCGATCAGGTCAATCTCGCGCGGCAGGTCGGGACGGAAGCTCGGCGGGGTGACCATAAAGTCCTCGCCGTCGCGCTCGACGGTGCAGCCCAGGCGGGTGAGTGAGCGCTCGATAAAGTCGGGCTTGATGTCGGCGCCGCAGATGGCGTGCACGCGGGCCAAGCGCAGCTTGATGCTATCGATGGTCTTGGGCGCGGGGAACACGTCGACATAGCCGGGAGCAACCTCGCCGCCGGCGATCTCTTCGATGAGCGCGCAGGCAACGTTGGCGACATCCACGCAGCCGGTCTCATCGACCTGGCGCTCAAAACGAATGGAGGCATCGGAGATCAGCGACAGGTCGCGGCTGGTGTGCGAGGTGCGACCGGCGTTGAAGCAGGCGCTCTCGACCATCACGTCGACGGTGTCGTCCTCGATCTCGGAATCCATGCCGCCCATAACGCCGGCCAGCGCCACGGGACGCTCGCCGTCGGTGATGAGGCCCATGCCGGCGTCGAGCGTGCGCTCCTCGCCGTCGAGGGTCGTAAACTTCTCGTCCTGTTGGGCGGCGCGAACCACCACGCGACGCCTGCCCTCGCGCTCGGCAAAGGTGTCCAGGTCAAAGGCGTGCAGCGGCTGACCGGTGAGCATCATCACGTAATTGGTGATGTCGACGATGTTGTTGTGCGGGCGCACGCCCAGGGCGTTGAGACGCTTGACCATCCAGTCGGGCGAGGGGTCGACCTTCACATTGCGCACGATGCGGGCAACGTAGCGGTCGCACAGGCCCTCGTCGGCAATCTCAACCGAAAGCTCGTCGTCGGTCGCACGACCGCTCTCGGCCTTGATGGCGGGCAGCTCAACGTGGAAATCGCGGTCGAAAATGGCGCCGGTCTCGCGGGCCATGCCGATCATGGACAGGCAATCGGGGCGGTTGGGCGTGATCTCGCAGTCGAGCACGGTGTCGCTCGAGCCCACGTACTCGGCAAACGGCATGCCGCAGGGCGTGTCCTCGGGCAGGATCATGATGCCGGAGTGGTCGCCGCCCAGGCCGAGCTCGCGCGCGGAGCAGTTCATGCCCATGGACACGACGCCGCGAAGCTTGCTCTTCTTGATCTTGACGTCGCCGGGCAGGACAGCGCCAATCATGGCCGTGACGATGTGGTCGCCGGCCTCGAAGTTCTGCGCGCCGCAGACGATCTGCAGCGGAGCGGGGTTGCCGTCGGCGTCGAGATTCTTGTCGCCCACGTCGACCGAGCACACATACATGTGGTCGCTATCGGGGTGTGGGGTCTTGGTGAGCACCTTGGCAGTCACCACGTGGTCGAAGGACTCGCCCACGGTGTCGATCGCCTCGACCTCGGTGCCGGTACGGATATATTCGTCCGAAAGGGTCTTGGGATCCTCCGGAATATCGATCATGGTCTTGAGCCAGTCGTAAGAAACGCGCATCTAACTGGTCTCCTTTCATCTGTAACGTCTGCAATAAACAGACGGAAAACTCCAGCTATGGAGACGGGTTTCCGAGGTGCCGCAGATTGCCTTGAAAGAGGAGGGCCGCGTACTTAGGTACGCAACCGACGATTGAAAGGCAAGGTGCGGTGGCTCGGGAAGCCGCCGGGACAGGTCAACTTAAAATTGGTTCAAGAAGCGCATATCGCCAGTCATGAGCGTTCTGAGGTCGGGCAGGTCGTAGCGCAGGGCCGCGACGCGCTCGGCGCCAATACCAAAGGCGAAGCCGGTGTACTTCTCGGGGTCGATGCCGCAGTTAATCAGAACGTTGGGGTCGACCATGCCGCAGCCCAGGATCTCGATCCAGCCGCTGTGCTTGCAGAAGTTGCAACCCTTGCCGCCGCAGACGTGGCAGCTCACGTCCACCTCGCAGGAAGGCTCGGTGAAGGGGAAGAAGTGCGGGCGGTAACGCGTCTTGCGATCCTCGCCAAACATGCACTTAACAAAGTAGTCGAGCGTGCCCTTAAGATCGCCAAAGGTGATGCCCTCGTCGACGACCAGGCCCTCGATCTGGTTGAACTGCGGCAGATGGCAGGCATCGGCCGTGTCGGGACGGTAAACAGTGCCCGGGCAGATCATGTAGATGGGCGGCTTTTGCGACTCCATGGTGTGGATCTGCACGCCAGAAGTCTGGGTGCGCAGCAGTACGTCGGACTCGCCGTGGGCGTGAGCCTCGGGGTGCGCGACGCTGCCGGGGTTGTTGTCGACCACGTAGAAGGTATCGCGGGCCGAGCGGCTCGGGTGATCCATGGGGGCGTTGAGCGCGGTGAAGTTGTAGTAGGAGGTGTCGACCATGGGGCCGGACTCGACGGTGTAGCCGATGCCGCAGAAGATGTCCTCGGCCTCCTCAATGATCTGCTTGATCAGGTGCTGGTGACCGATCTGCGGACGGATGCCCGGCAGCGTGATGTCGACGGCCTCGTGCTCGAGTGCGTGCTTGAGGGCGGCGGCCTTCATCTCGGTGGTGCGCTCGTCGAGCATGCCCTCAATCAGCTGGCGCATCTCGTTGGCGCGCTTGCCCATCATGGGACGATCCTCGGGGGCGAGCTTGCCCATCATGCGCATCAGGCCGGTGATGCGGCCCTTGCGGCCGAGCAGCTCAACGCGCGCGGCCTCGAGCTTTGCGGCGTCGTCGGCGCCTGCGACGAGCTCCTTGGCCTCTTCCTCGAGTTTGACCAGATCATCAATCAGACTCATGTCTTCCCTTTCGTCTCTCGCGCATCCACTTGCCGCGGCGGCTGGAGCCACCCGGCGCTGCGGATGTGCGGCCCGGTTCGGTAACAAAAAACCGTCCTCGGGCATGTGCATTGCCCAAGGACGGTTGAATTCCGCGGTACCACCTTGTTTGACCCGACGGATGTCTGGCCCGTCGCGCCCACTCTTTGCCCCTTGTCGCGAGGCTCACGGCTTCCCTACTGGGGACATCGCCGCCGCTGGCCGCGCGCCCGTTGAGGTCGCTGCTCGGGAGTGAACGCTTGGCCCTTGTCACCGCAGGAAGGCTTGCAGCCCATGACCTTCCCTCTCTTGCCGGCGACGCGGCGGGCAAAACCCTCTCCGTCAACGCATTGGGCTATAGGATAGCACATTGTGTTGGCGTGTCGCCGCGTTCCGTTTTGTTCATGCTGGGTACAAGGTAAGTAGCTGTGCAAACTGGCCGTGCGCCCATCCGTGGCGCTCGGCTCGCGAGATCAAGGACATGGTATGGGAAAGAAACTCGATAAGAAGGCCAAGCCCGCAGCGGACAAGACGCCCAAAGGCATGAAGGTCGATAAGGCCGTCAAAAAATTCCGCAAGCTCGAGGGCAAGCTGTGGACCCGCGAGTATCTGCTCAAGATTGCCGAGTTTGACGGCGCGACCATTGCTCCCGCCAACGGCGCCGCGGCCCGCGCTGATGCTATGGGCACCCTTGCTGGCGAGCATCACAAGCTACTGACCAGCAAAAAGTCTGTCGAACTTGTGCGCTCGCTGGCACGCGAGACCGTCGCCGGCGGCAAGATCGACGACCCGCAGCTGCTCGACGAGATCCGCGTGCTCGGCCGCGACCAGCGCGAAGCGAGCGTCATCCCCACCGAGGAGGCCGAGGCCTGGACCAGGCTCACCTGCGAGGCCGACGCCGTGTGGCACAAGGCCAAGACGGCCAATGACTGGGCGAGCTTTGAGCCCTATGTGGATAGAATCGTCGGCCAGCTTAAGCATCAGGCCGAGCTCATGGACCCCAAGCGCGACCCATACGATGTTTGGCTCGACCAGTACGAGCGCGGCCTTTCCACCAAGAGCTTCGATGCATTTTGCGACGAGGTCAAGGCCACGGTCGTGCCGCTCGTGCACGCCATCGGCGAGCGCGGTCAGCAGCCCGATGCCGACTTTTTGCACGCCCGCGTGCCCGAGGCCGCCCAGCGCGCCATGAGCTTCGACCTTATGAAGCTCGTCGGCCTGGACCTGAACGACACCACGCTTGCCTTTACCGAGCACCCGTTTAGCGAAGGCTTTGCCGTGGGCGACGCGCGCATCGCGACGCACATCTACGAGGACGACTGCATCTCCAACGTCTACAGCATCATCCACGAGGCCGGTCACACCATGTACGAGCTGGGCGTGAACCCCGCTTACGCGCGCACTTGCCTGGAGGGCGGCACCTCCATGGGCATCCACGAGAGCCAGAGCCGCTTCTTTGAGAACACCGTGGGCCGCAGCCGCGCCTTTATGGGACCGCTGCTCGAAGTGCTGCGCCGTCACGCGCCCGAAGTCTACGGCAACGTGGACGAGGACACGCTCTACCACGCCGTGAACATCGCGCAGCCGTCGTTGATCCGCACCGAGGCGGACGAGCTCACCTATCCGCTGCACGTTATGGTGCGCTACGAGATCGAGCGCATGATGTTTGCCGGCGAGGCCACGGCCAAGGATATCCCCGCGCTTTGGAACCGCTTTATGGATGAGTACCTGGGCATTCCCGTTCCCGACGACACGCACGGCTGCCTGCAGGATACGCACTGGAGCGGTGGCTCGTTTGGCTACTTCCCCACGTATGCGCTGGGCAGCGCCTACGACGCCATGTTCGTGCCGGCCATGTGCCGCGACGGCGTCGACCTTACCGGTGCCTGCGCGAGCGGCGATTTGGCGCCCGTCCGTGCCTGGCTGGGCGAGCACATTTGGCAGTGGGGCCGCGCCAAGGACGCGCCGGAGCTCATCAAGGGCGCCTGCGGCATGGACTTTGACGCCCGCTACTACTGCAGCTACCTGCAGGACAAGTTCACCACGCTGTACGAGCTGTAAGGATTGACCAGCACGCCATCGCCAACGCCAACCATGTTGACGCCGATGCCTTGGCAGTGTCAGCGAAAACGGCCCCAAGCGAGCAAGGTGACGTGAAATGAAAGGGCGCTGACCTTCTGGTCGCGCCCTTGAAATTGAACGTCAGATTGCCGCTTGGGGCCGTTTGCAGCGTCGAGCAGTTACGCGGTTTGGTAAAACCGCGTAACTATAAAGCTTCCAGAGCACTTGCGATGCGCTTCATGGCGGCGTCGGCGGCGGCTTGGTCCGGAGCCTCAGCCAGCACGCGAATCACCGACTCGGTTCCGCTCTTGCGCACGAGCACGCGGCCCTCGCCCGCCAGCGCGGCCTCGGCCTCGGCGATCGCATTCTGCACGCCCATGTTCTCGAGCGCGGCGTCCTTGTCGGCCACGCGCACGGCAACCTGCGCTTGCGGCAGCAGCTTGCACGGAGCCGTGAGTTGCGAGAGCGTCTCGCGCTCGGCGCGAATCACTTCCATCACGCGCAGCGAGGTCATAATGCCGTCGCCCGTGCGCTCGATATCGCCAAAGATCGTATGACCCGTCTGCTCGCCGCCCAGGCTGAAGCCGCCCTCGCGCATCTTGGCATACACGTGACGGTCGCCCACGCCGCTGGTCACGGCGCTTAGACCGGCAAGCTCCAGCGACTTGACCAGGCCAAAGTTGCTGGCAATCGTCGGAACCACGGTACCGCCCGAAAGGCGTCCGTGCTTGTTCAGGTACACGCCGCACACGTACAGGATCTGGTCGCCGTCGACCACACGGCCGCGCTCATCCACGGCCAGGCAGCGGTCGGCATCGCCGTCGTAGGCAAAGCCCACGTCCAGGCCCTGCTCCACCACGTGGCGCTGCAGGCGCTCCATATGTGTGGAGCCACAGTCCACATTGATGTTAAATCCGTCGGGCGCGGCGTTGATTACGCGCACGTCGGCGCCCAGCGCGTCGAACACCGGCTTGGCCACCGAGGACGCCGAGCCGTTGGCGCAGTCGATGCCGATCTTGACGCCCTGCAGCGAAAAGTTCGCGCTCGCGATGAGCGAGGCAATATAGCGGTTGCGGCCCTGCATATAGTCCACCGTGGCACCGATCTGGTTGCCCGTGGCCAGCGGCACCTCGCCCTTGCCATCGATGTAATCCTCGATGAGTTCCAGCACGTCCTCGTCCATTTTGAAGCCGTCGCTGTTGACGAGCTTGATGCCGTTATCGCAAAACGGGTTGTGGCTCGCGCTAATCATGATGCCGCAATCGAAGCAGCCCTCCACGGTCTGATGCGCCACGCCCGGCGTCGGGATCACGTGCAGCATATATGCGTCCGCACCGCTCGCGACCAGGCCACTCACCAGCGCCGCCTCGAACATGTAGCTCGAGCGACGCGTGTCCTTGCCCACGATCACGCGTGCCTTGCGCTCGCGGTTGGCGCCGTAATACCAGCCCACAAAGCGGCCGATCTTATAAGCGTGCTCTACCGTCAGCCCAACGTTGGCCTCGCCGCGAAATCCGTCGGTGCCAAAGTACTTCATGCGCTCTCCTTACAAAATAGGGGCGAACAGATTGCCTGTCCGCCCCAAAATGGTACTCGATTATCTGCGCTACCAGAAAAACCCTACGCCGACGCGCTGTCGCGAGCCGCCTGGCATGTAGGAGTCTGACGCAGCGTAAGCGGCTTGTCCCCCGCCTCGGCCGACGTTGTCAGCGTATACGTGATCGTCGTCGTCTCGCCAGCATGCAGGTCAACGGTGCCCGAATAGAAGGGGATTCCATGCCACGTAGCGACGCCAAGACCAAACTGGGTGCCCTCGACGGTCAGATCAGTAATGTTGCCGCCCGTCGGGGCAAACAATGAGACATTCAGACGTTCGTCGTCGCGCGCGGCATCGGGCGCGCTCGCCGCGACGTAGTCGGGCAGCTTGCCTGCCTCCTCCTGCGTCATGATGTTCGTCAGGGTAACGGTGATGCGATAGGAGCACGTGCCGTCGCCGTTCTTGATCCCCTGGCCAATCTGCGTATCGGCGTTCAGGTACCAGTCGAGCTTGGAGAAGCTCAGGTTGTTAAAGTAAACGCCGGCAACAGGATCGGCACTCGGGTCATCCGGATCGGGCAGCGAAGCGTCAATGCCCGTCTCTTTGATGGCATTCTGCTCATCATCGTTTCTCATCCACGCGATCAGACGGCCCTCTTCGGCACCGCGCTCAACGGCGCTGACAAGCTTCGTAACATCGACATCGCCGATACCGCCAAGGATCTTGTCGAAGGCAGCGCTGGCGACGGATGCAAAGATGCCGTCCGACTCCTCGACCGGATAGTTCCAGTACACATCGTGCATGAGGACCTTTGCGGCGTTGGTGCCGTCGACAACCGTTCCGTCGGGCAGCGAGACATTACCGACCAGGCCCAGCAGATACTGCAGGAACACCGGGTCGATACCGATGACGCCATCAACGTCCTGTCCATACTGGGACTTCCACAGCGCGGCGACACGCTGCGAGTTGCGGGGCCAATCAGGCGAATAGGTATTGCCCGAGTTGTACAGGTTACTGTGGTTGCCGAACAGCGCCTCATCCTCTTCGTCGACGCTCTCGACTGCCTCATCCTCACTGAGTCCAATGCGGGGAACAAACTCGCCAATCGACATCTGGCCGTCGGTGACCGAAATCAGGCCCTGCGAACCGCCAAAGCCGCCGCAGGCACGAATCTCGACGTTGTTCATGGCGTACATAAGATAGTTGCGCGTCTGGCCGTTGGCGCCGAGCATCTGGGGAAGGACGGGGGCGACCTTCTCCGCCGCGTCAACCGCGCCGTTGAGGGTGGCAAAGCCGTCCTTGGCCTTATCGACCAGCTCGGTCACCTGGGAAATATGAGTATCGCCAATGCCCTGGACCTTCTCGTTGGCGCTCTTGAACACCTTCGAGCTGCTGGAAAGCGAATCGGCGACCGCCTGCAGCGCGGACACGTTAATCATGCCGTCCTGGAACAGCTTGCCGGGCGTAGCCTGCGAAAGGTTATCGGCCATGGGAACCAGCGCGTTGCTCGAGACATCGGACAGGGCGTCGATCATGGTGCGGGCCGCATTGATATCGCTGCCATACACCGGGATAAACGAAGCCGCCGCCCACAGCGGGCTCGAGGTCTCCGCCTTCATGCTGTTGCAGAGCTCATCGATCTTCTTCGCGTCGTCAGGCAGCGTCGAAAAATCGCCCGACGTGACCTTGTCCTTAAGGCCACCGACGATCTCGACAGCCTCCTTCGCTTCGCTCTTTACGGTCTTTGCCGAGTTAAGCAGCATAAAGCCGCTTGCGCCAAGCGCAACGAGAAGCACCGCGACCACAGCGGCAATAATGGCGCCGGTGTGACGCTTTTTGCGCTCGCCCTTGCGATGGCGATGACGGACCAGACCGTCAGAGGTCGAACTCGACGAAGCGTCGCTACCGTAGTTCAAGCCAAAATCGTAATAATCTTCCTTGGAACCCGAGCCCGCAAACTCGGCACCGCTATCATCCAGGCGGGCGAACGTGCCAGTCTCGGAGGCGCCGGTGTAAATCGTGCCAAGGTTACCCGTAAGCCCCGCGCCACCGGCAGAGGGAGTATTGTTGCCGGCCTTGCCGGCATTAACGTTGTCGGCGGCATTCGCGGCGTTGGCAGCACCTGCGTTGTTCGCAGGTACCGAAGGAGCCCCGCTCGGCTGCGACGCGGAGGTTGCACCGCCCGCAAAGACATTTCCTCTTGCACGGCCGGTCTTTTTTGCCTTTTGAGACTGCTCGTACAGAGCGGTAAACATCGCCGTCTCGCCCGGGGACACGCGCTTACCGGAACCGCCCTGTCCAGCGCCGCCCGGCGTGCCGGCCTTACCAGCCCCGTTCGGACGCGGCGGAACTGCAGGGCGGCCGCTATCGCTGCCCTTAAAGTGATTACCAGCCATAAAGAAATCCTCGCAATTGAGTCGCAATGAAAAAGTCCATAACGTTACTAGTTTATGGCATTTTGAACATCGACAGCTAAACTCCAGACACGGACATCAATTGGCGAAAATGCGGCACAACACCTTTTCTGTCTTGGCGGCGGCGCCAGCTACACCGTGAGGAACATCATCACGATGATCATGGCAAAGCCGATAAGGTCGGTCGGCAAAAACACCGTCCCCAGCATAACGGCGCTGGTGATGGTCGCCGAAACCGGCTCCACAGTTCCGATGAGGCTCGCGCGCACCGAGCCGATGTCCTTAACGCCCTGCATATAAAGCATGTAAGCAAAAAACGAGCCGATAACCACGAACACCGCGAGCGCCTCGATGCCGGCAGCGTCGAGCGCCGGCATATGCGCCCAGGGCTGCACGAAGACGCACGAGACCACGCCCGCCGTGAGCATTGCCGAGCCCGTGACGATGGGGCTGCCGTATTCGGGCAGGATCTTGGCGGGAATCACCGCCATACACGCGGCGCTGACCGCACACATAAGACCTGCTGCCAGGCCAAGCGGCGAGATATTCAGGCTGGTGAGGTCGCCGCCGGTGGCGATTAAAAAGGTTCCACCCAGAGCCAGGCCAATGCCGATGACTTCGCGAGTACGCGGCATGCGGCGATCGGTCACGCAGGCGTAGCCCATGATGATAACGAGCTGCAGGCACTGGAGCACCGTCGCAGTTCCGGCATTGGTCAGGCGCACGGCCGAAAGATAACAAAACTGGTTAAAGAGCAGGCCAAAGGCGGTAAAGAACAGCAGCTGTTTGCGATCGGCGGGCGTCATCCAAAGCTTGACCAGGCGTGCGCGGTCGCGCGTGACAACCACAGTCATAAAGAGCAGGCCGGCGAGAATCTGCCGTATGCTCATAAGCCACAGCGTATCGACATGGTAGGTATCGAACAAAAAACTCGCGCTAGTGCCCGAGAAGCCCCAAAACGAACCACCCACCAGCGTGGCCAGAACGCCCGTGATCATCTTGCGCGACGACGCATCGTTAAGGCGCTCGCGCCAGGCGCGGCGGGTGCTACGGCTGAGCTCGT
This sequence comes from Collinsella sp., assembly GCA_014871605.1. GTDB lineage: Bacteria > Actinomycetota > Coriobacteriia > Coriobacteriales > Coriobacteriaceae > Collinsella. The sequence continues at coordinate 10,799 of WGSQ01000041.1, forward strand.
CGGTGCCCTCGGGCACATCAATGTTCGATATATCGGTCATCGGCACCGAAGCCCCTGCGCCTTCGACCTGCTCGACACACTCTTTGCTCATTCCACTCCCCCGAAACAGCCTGGAAACAATTCGGCTTACCTTACCACGGCGAAGGCACCAGCTGGAGGCTTGTCCGCTTATCGGTAGGACAATTCCGCAGGCGTCTTTCCATAGCTCGATACCGCAATGGCCCTGTATTAGTCGACAGCCAAATCGCGGCAGCAGACTCTTTTGAAATGGATACGACAAAGCCCCCGAATTCCACAATGTAAGCGATTTTTAAAAATGTTCTTGCCACCGAGTTCAGGCTCCGTTATATTATCCCTTGCGCACTTGCGCACCCTTGATCGGGCGTTTAGCTCAGGGGGAGAGCGCTTCCCTGACACGGAAGAGGTCAGAAGTTCAAATCTTCTAACGCCCACCAAATGTTCGCAGCTCAGAGGCTATGTCCTCTGGGCTGTTTTGTTTTATGTCGCCAAATCCGCTGGCAGCTCCAACCGCCCAACTAGCCAAAATCCGACCATCTACTTGCCGATCTATCCATCGGCATAACCAATCAGTCCGCACCGCAACTTCTCAGCAAAACGCCGCGATGTCTGCGCCCTGCGGTATCCTTGGGTCACTTGCACCTGCAGCACCAAGGAGCCGCCATGCGCACCGAGCTCGATGTCCCCTTTTCGCACAAAGAAGAAGCCAAGGCGCTGGGCGCCAAATGGGACCGGACCAAGAAGGTCTGGTATGTACCCAGCGGCGTCAACCCCGAGCCCTTTGCCGAGTGGCTGCCCGGTGTTGACCGATCCGACCCCTCAGCGCCGTATATATATCTAGTACTGGGCAAGCGCGAGTGCTGGAAGTGTCACAAAGAGACCTCGGTCGCGGCCTTCGGCATTCCCTATCGAACCGATAACGACGAGAGCGTCGCCATCGCGCACGCGCCCAACGAATCCGGGCACATTGCCATCGACACGGCCAACGCCAACGCACTCGCCATCGTGCCCGCTCTTGGCTGCGTGCCGGGCGAGATCCGCGACTACCTTCATAAGCGCTGCGGCTACAAGCCCGTAGGCGCGCGAGCCTCCAAAGCCCCGTCGCTCGGCAACACGTGCACCAGTTGCGACGCGCTGCAAGGCAGCTGCTATCTGTTCGAGGAGCCCTCGTCCCCGTTTGCCCTCACTGCCATCAACAAGCTGCCGGCACTGGAGTTTATACGCGTCGAAGTTGCCGGCGTCTTTGGCGTCCCGGCCGCGCGTACCGACTTTGACCAGGCGCTCTTTACCTGGGCACGCGACCATCACGCCGAGTTCCACAGGCAACTCGGTGAGGGGGTTTATTTGTAGGGACGGAGAAGCCTTCACAGCCAACTCCTCCGCATCACCTATCCCTCGTCGCCGGCGTCATACACGATATCGAGGCCACAAACAGGGCATTTCTCCGGATACACCGGCATATGAACGCCTGTCTGTTTTCTCACTTCGTCGCTGAACCTGTCGCGCGCATCGATGAACCGAATGTCGAGACACGGTATTTGCGAGCCGCAGCAAGGGCAGGTGACGACAAACGACCCGCAATCAACCTCTACGCTCGGAAACATATTGTTGTCTATAAGGGCACACGGCAGTTTTCCGTACTTCCCCATCGCAATATCGCCTCGCCAGCTCATACACGCTCCACTCTCGCTATACAAAACAGGAAGAGCATGCACCGGCGGGCGTGCGCGAGATTGCATCGCCACGCGATCCGATCAAACAACACGATC
>WGSQ01000042.1 GCA_014871605.1 Collinsella sp.
TATTGGTCGCAGCATCCCAGCCATAGGACTTACCATCGAACGGCGAAGTAATGCCGTTGAGGAACCAGCCCCAAGACGATTCGCTAGCATCGAGAGTAAGGCCGGTCTGCTCAAGGAGATCCTTGGCAGTAGAGCCCGCCTTGAGACTCGTCTGGCCCGTCGAGGCCCAAACCTGCTGCTTGCCGTCCTTGTCCTTACCGAGGACCTGAACGGAAGCATGGACGGAATCAGAGGGCAACTGGTCGCCCCAGCCACCGTAGAACCACGTAACGGTATCGCCAGCATGAATGGTGACATTGTCTGCCGTGTAGTCGCTCGACTTGCCGTTGATGAACAGCTGCCAATAGGTCGAATAATCGAGCGGCGTACCCAGCTCAACGCCGTTGTACTTAAGGCTCAGAATGAAGGAGCCCGCAGCAACGGCGTCGATGTCATTCGCCTCGAGCGCGACCTTCGTAAGGTCAAGTGCGCTCGAGCCGGACGTCACCACATACTGCGCGTTATCGACCCAAGTCTGAGTCTTGCCCTGGGCATCGCGACCAATGACGGTCACATTTGCGGCGACCTGGTCCTTAACGACAGGGGACGCGCTACCAGCCGTATAGGCAAACTCAATCTTCTGCCCCTGGGTGAGCTTGACGCTGCTCGCGCCAACCGAGGAAGACGCGCCGTCGACGAACAGCTGCCAGAAGGCATAAGTCGTCGGATCGTAGGCAAGCGTGCGGCCATCGCTCGGGGATGTGATGCTTTTGAGGTAGAACCCGTATGCCGTGTTCGGATCGTAGTCCGCCTTGAAGCCCGTCTTCTCCTGCAGCTTAATAAAGGCATCCGCAGCCGTCGCGCCCTCGTCGAGCTTGAGCTGCGTAGGTGCCACCCAGGTCTGAGCCTTGCCGTCGGCATCGGTGCCGATAATCGAGAACGAGACCTCGACTTGCTTCTTGGCGACATCGCCGGTTTCTGTCGGGTTCTCTGCCTGAACGGCAGCCACGGCGGCAGATCCTGCTTGGCCAGCGGATGCCGTCGAAGACTGCTCGCTCGTGGCAGGGCTCTCCCCCGTCGTCGAGCCTTCGTCGCCAGCTGCCGCCCCCGTTGTGGCGGTACTAGCTGCAGGCGCGCTCCCAGAATCTGAAACCTCGGCGCCGCTCTGCTCAGCGGCACCGCCCGCAAGCGCTGCGTCCTCACTCGGCGTCGCAGTCTGAGCCACAGCCTCGGCAATGCCCTCGGCGCCCTCGGCCCACAGCTGAGCCGGCGTGGTGCCAAAGGCCATCGCGAAGGCCAGGAATGCCACCAGGCCGCGCTTGGCTACGCCGCGCGCAATTGCGCCACGGCGACGCGAGACGTGCTGGCGCTCGTCCACAAACATATCCATTTGTCTCCTACTGTCTGTACTTGGAGCGTTGCCTTGAGGCTGCCCCACGACATCGCGCATGTTGCGCTCGAGTTCCCCCATCGGGGTCCCCCCTTCCCTCCAGAGCCCTATGCACACCGGCGGCATACGCCGCAGCCGCATGCAAGATGGGAGGCGATCCGACTTAACCTTAACGACTCGGGCACGTCGTCCGATCTGCGACGCGAACATCCCGAGCCAAGAGGAATTACGGTTACTGGTACAGCCGGGGACTTGCACCCCGATTCTCCCAAACGCGCAGGAAAACCGCGCATTCGTGCGTCTCCGCACCACCATCTAGGCCATCGATTATTACCGTCGATATGGTATCACGCAAAAGGGCCTCGCACGCAGGCGAAGCCCAAGGTAAAAGCTATTGTTTGCGATAGGAAAATACGGTGACGGTCGCAGCCTCTAGTGCTTGCCGCCGTGGCTGTTGAGCCAGATATTGCGGCCCAGCATAAGCGCCAGCACCAGCGCGCTCACGTAGCCCATAAAGCCAATGACCGGGATACCAAACACAACCGGCTCGATGCGTGCGTAGTACACCACCGACGAACCGATAAACAGGCCGGCGATAACGATAGCCATCGACATGCGGTCGATAATTCCGCCCAGCTGTCGCAGCGCCTTATCGCTACTCATGATCTGCGTGTTCACCTTAAGCTGGCCGCGCGTGAGCATACGCGAAGCCAAGCCCAGATACTCGGCTGCCTCGAGCGAGCCTTTTGCCGCGCGATAGCTGCTCGCGGCAAGATCGCGTCCCATATCACGCACGCGCGCATAGGTGCTCTTCTCGTTTTTGATATGCGTCTGGATTATCTGGATCATGTTGACGTTGGGCATGTACTCGGTCAGCAAACCCTCGAGCGTCACCATGCCGCGCGCGAACATCGTCACCACGCTCGGCAGCTCAACGTCATTCTTACGCGCGAGGTTTAACAGCGAGGTCAAAAACTCGCCGATATCCAGGTCCTTCAGGTCAAGGCCCGCAAAGTCAGCCACGATAAAGTCAAGATCGGACAAAAAGGCCGAATGATCGAGCTCAGCCGAGTCGCCACGCGTCACGGCGAAGCGCATGAGCGAATCCTTGAGCTTGGGCACGTCACCCTCGGCCACGGCGAAAATCATGTCCTTGACGATACCGCGATCGTGACTCGACATGCGTCCGACCATACCCAAGTCGATAAAGTAAACGATGCCGTCCTTGAGAATAATGTTTCCCGCATGCGGGTCGGCATGGAAAAAGCCGTCATCGAGCACCTGCGTCGAGTAATCCTCGACGATTGCGGCACCGATCTTTTCCAAGTCATAGCCCTCGGCCACCAAGCACTCAGGATCGGCGATCGAAATGCCGTCGATGTAGTCCATGACCACAACGTGCTCGGTGCACAGATCCAGATAGGATTTAGGACACGTCACGCCATGAACGCTCTTATGGAACTCGTAGAAGTCGTTGAGGTTTTTGGCCTCGGCCAAAAAGTTGGTCTCCTCGCGAAACGAGGTCCACAACTCCTCGACTACGCCGTGCAGGTCAACGAATTGATCGGTGTTGACGAACTTGGAAACGATACGCACCACCGAGCGGATGATATCGATGTCCTGCGCCATGACCTGCTGCGCACCGGGGCGCTGCACCTTGACGGCCACGTCCTCGCCCGTCACCAGACGAGCGCGGTGCACCTGCGCGAGCGATGCGCTACCAAGCGGATTGGGGTCGATCGCATCGAACATCTCCCCCAGGCGCAGGCCGTACTCTTCTTCCAGACAACTGAGTACGACCTCGTACGGCACCGGCTCCACGTCGGAGCGCAGACGACGCAGCTCGTCGCAAAAGCGTTGCGGCAGAATCTCGGACCGGTTGGCCAGAATCTGCCCCATCTTGACGAACATGGGGCCGAGCTCCTCGAGCAGGCGGCGCAAACGAACCGGCGTGAGGTTATCCCACACGCGGTACTTTTTGACCAGGCGAACAATCTGCCCGATGCGCTCGCGACGGCCCGCCGGCGTGAGCTGGTATTCCTCGTCCGGCGCCATCGCGTCGGGCTCCTCTGGCACCATATCGACAGCGCGCGGCTTCTTGCGAGCGCCCGAGACGGCGGCGTCGACCTCATCGACAACCGCCGCCTCGTCACCCAAGGGATCTAGATTGTTGTAATCGGTGGTGGAATCTGCCATCTGCGCTGCTACTCGGCCTCTTCGGTATCCTTCGCATCGTCGGGCTCAACGGACTCGACGGGCACCGAGGTCACGTTGTCCTCGACCGAATCGACGATGTCGCGCACATGGGCCAGGAAGGCCGTGCGCTCGGGGGCGGTCATGACGCGGACGCGAGCCAGAATGAGTTCGTCAAGCACGCGCTGGGCCGCGGTCTCGCCCTGCATACCCAGACGCTCGGTCAGGTCGGAGATGGTGCCACCGGCCTGCTCGAACATGTCGGACACGCTGCGGGCGATATCGGGGGCGCCTGCGTCCTTGCGGACCTGCTCGCCCTTGGTATTGAGGTCGTCGAGAACCTTCTTGCCGCCCTCGACGGCAACAGCAGCGGCGCCGAAGCCCACGTTGATGGCACCGTTAACAAGCTGATCGAGTTTCATAACCATGGTTGTCTCCAATCACAAACAACTGCATTGGCGTTCTTGTACCCAAGATTGAGTGAAAGCGACAAAGCGTATTAGCGCTATTCGATCGACGGGAAATCCCTATCTCACGTTGTCGTTCATCGCGAAAGAGTTCTTCATGGCGCAGCTCGTGGTGTAGAGCACCTTGCCCAGTAGAGCATCGGTCTCTACGCGAACACGCTCGGCAAACCCCTCGTTGGCGCGTGCAAGCTCGGTGGGCACCTCGGCCTCGGGCAGCGCGGCTACGGCAGCGTCAACGTCGTGAATCTGCTTGTGGCCCATGCCGCCGACTTTCTCCTGGTAGTCCTCGACGGCGCGACCGCACTCGTGGAAACGGACATCGGCCAGGGCGCCGATCAGGCGATTTGCCCAATAGAAATTCTCGGACGTCACGCGGGCCTGCGTGTCGGCATAGTACTCGGGCATGGTCTCGACATTGGCGTACAGCGGCACGAGCGCGTTAAACGAGTTGGAGCCAAAGGCCATCCACTGCACGGCGCGATACGCCGGCTGCGCATAGGGGCGCAGCTGCAACACGGCGAGCTGGCTGTTGCGGTTGATGCCGATGGGGCGATAGGCGCCGCGCGTGGCGGGTGTGCCCTTGCTGCCGTAGCAGTCGTACTCCGTGCCCTGGTAGTGGCTCGAGAGTACGTACTTGATGTCCTCGATGGTCACCTTACGCTCAGGCACGCGGCTCCAGGGGATATCGTCGCTCTCGGGCGTGTAGTCGGCGTCGGGGCCATCCCACACGTCACTGGGGTTGAGGCAGCGCTGCATGTACCAGGCGCGCGGCGTGTTGTAGACATGGTCGCTGTCGCTGTGCGAGCCAAAGGCCTCGCGCGGGTTAAAGACCGCAGCCGGACCGTCGCCCTCAACGCCCAGCGTCAGGTCCAAATGCCACTCGGCCATCCAGGAGCGCAGGTCGGCGGAGCACATGTGGTCGGCCTGGGCGCCCTCGGCGTCATCCAGGTCAAAGCTGTCGATACCCAGCTGGTTGGGCATGGTCACATAGGCGTCGTCAGGCACGCGCTTGGCGATCCAATGGTGACCGCCGATGGTCTCGAGCCACCAGATCTCGTCCACATCACTAAAGGCGATACCGTTGTTCTCGTAGGTGCCGTAGCGCTCGAGCAGGTCGCCCAAGATACGCACGCCGTCGCGGGCGGACTTGGCATACGGCAGCACCAGGGTCACCATGTCCTCCTCGCCCAGGCCACCGGGCTGCGCCGGCACATAGCCGTCCTCACCCTCGTTGCCCTTGGCGGGCACGTAGTCCACGAGCGGATCGGCGCCGCGGACGCGCTCGTTGGTGGTAAGCGTCTCGGTTGCGGACATGCCAACATTGAGCTCGTTGAAACCGGCCTCGGCCCAGATACCGTGGCCCGGGACAACATCGGGGACGCTCGTATAGCGCATGGGGTTATCGGGCAGCTCAACGGTCAGGTGGCTCAGGACGCTCGTGTAGACACGCGGCTGCTCGTCGGGATGCACTACGCGCATGCGCTTGGGCTCAAATACCCCGTTGGACGAGTCCTCGTTACGCGCGACCAGGGTCGACCCGTCGTAGCTTGCGTTTTTACCGACCAGAATCGTTGTGCACGGCATGCGCATCCTCCTTGAGCGAAGAAATCAAACGGCAACAGTGTATCGCTTCGGCGCAGAAAGGGCGAAACCACGGCCTCGGCAGCCCCCGTGGTCAAAAAATGCCAAATATGAGTACTGTCACAAATTTAGTGGCAGCAAATTGCACTGTTCCGGGCGCCGGGAATCCTCACCTGTCCAAAAACTGAGTCTAGTAATTCCCCATACGTCCAATAAAATTGGCTCTTTAACGATATTACTTATCGCTAAAGAGCCAAAATGATCTCAAACATATGTGACTAACTTGGCAACAGTACTCATATTTGGCATTTTTTGACCACGGGGTATCTAACCAACCCCCTAAACAGCCTCCAAACGCCTATTTTACCGCGCGCTCAGCCGCCTCGATCACGTGTTTGGCGAGAATTGCTGTCGTCACGGCGCCCACGCCACCCGGCACGGGGGTGATTGCGCCAACAACCGGCTCCGCGGCATCAAAATCGACGTCGCCGACCAGCTTGCCAGCGGCTTCGTCCCAATTAATGCCAACATCGATAATCGCCTGGTCCTCGCGGACCGCATCTGCGCCAATCGTGCGCGCGCGTCCAACGGCGGCAACCACAATGTCGGCAGCACAGCACTCGGCGGCAAGATCGCGCGTATGCGTATGGCACGTCGTCACGGTTGCGTTGCGCGCCGTAAGCATGGCGGCAACGGGGCGGCCAATTACCAGTGAGCGTCCGACCACAGCAACCTTGGCCCCATCCAGCTCAACGCCGTAATGATCCAGCAAAGCAAGCACGGCTTCGGCTGTGCAGGGGGCAAAACCCTCGCCGCGCCCCGTAAGGGTGGTGAGCAGTTAAGCCGGCGTCCTGGAGTCAACGTCCTTGGCGGGATCGAGCGCTGCGGCGACGGCGTTCTCGTCAAGGCCGGCGGGCAGCGGGCGGAACATCAGACAGCCATGAACAGCGGGGTTGGCATTGATGTCCTTAATAGCCGCCAGCAGTTCATCCTGCGAAACATCGGCAGGAAGCAAAACGCGGCGAGCCTCAATGCCAACCTTCTCGCAGCGCTTGAGGGCACCGCGCTCGTAGGACAGGTCGTCCTCGCGCTCGCCCACGCGAACGATGGCGAGCGTCGGCACAACGCCGCGCTCCCGCAAGGCGGCACAGCGAACAGCAAGTTCCTCGGTCAGCGCGCGAGCAACAGGAGCACCCTTCAGTAGCTCAGCCATGGCTATCCTCTCTTCCTTGCAGCGTCGGCGGCGCGGCGCGCCAGCGCATCGGCGCGCGGCAACCATGTGTCGAGCAGCTCATCACACGCCGTCTCGAGCTCCTCGGCACGAACGCGATCTTTCATAGACGTGGTGTTCGCAAAGAGCGTCAAGCTCGCGCCCTGCATAGCGGCACGGCAGAACACGGCGCCGCACGCCACATCGGACAGCAGCTGACGCGAACCCTTGTCGGCCATGTCCTCGAGCAGCGCCAGCGCACGCCCGCAGGCATCCATAATGCGATACGGCGGCATAGCGGCCACATGCAGCGCATCCTGAATCGCGGTCGCTCGAGCCGGATCGTCACGCGGAATACCGTACGCCGCGGACACCCGCCTGTAGGCACGAACGTCCTCGGAAACCAACTCGACAAGCTCCTGGGCCAGCTCATCAGCCTGGGCAAACGCGCGCGTCAGGTCATCCGCACGATCAGCAAGCGCGGGATTAGTCGCACCGTAGCGGGCAACCATTCCGCACAGCGAGGCGCCCAGCGCGCCCACAAAGGCGCTCGCGCTGCCACCGCCGGGAACCGGCTCGCGCGCGGCAAGCGCCTCGGCAAACCCGCGGCAGGTCTTGTCCATCATCTCTTGGCTCATACGCATGCACCTTCAAGTCATATACATCGGTCGGGTGGAAACCGCCGACCGACCGCATCGATCACATAATGGTGCTAAGTCTAGCCCATAAGTACATAAGCGTCAGCGCACCTGGCCATCGCGGATTTCTATGATGAACGATAGGCGTCGGCACCGCAAACATGGGACACATGGCCCACCTTTCGAGACTCCCGAGCAGCACAAGCTGGGGCATATCTATAAGTAAGGAACCCGTTGGGGAACGGCCGCGCAACGACCACAAGCGATGAACGGAGGCATAAGTCGCACAGTACACAGAGACATCCGCCGCCAGCGCAATCAGTACCCCAACAGCATGCGGCGCCGTGATGTCATCAGCAGACAAGGAGGACGCCACCATGAAGAAAAAGACCCTATCGATCCTTTCCCTTTGCATCGCCCTCTTTGCCGCGCTCGCCCTTGTGGGCTGCGGCGGGAGCGCATCGGGCGGCGGCAGCGCCCCCAAGAGCGAGAGCAAGGAAAAGGCCCCCGTCGCCAAGAAGACCGACTACATCTGGTTTAAGGTCGAGATGCCCGAGGGCGTCGGCGTAAGCGACTCTGCCGGCAAGAATGCCGACAGGGTCCAGCTCACCTTCCCCGAAGACGAGAACGCCTCGGCCGATCGCTTTATCCCCGTTTGGAAAAAAGCGCTGACGGCCGAGGAATCCCACGCCGACCAGGCGGAAAAGAAGGGGGATACGTTCCAGTGGAAGGATGGCGGGTCCGTCGAGTATAACGGCAGGACGTGGCTCGTCGGAACATACGAGGACAACAGCGGCATCTCAACCATGCTTTTTACCGATGTTGAGCCGGGAAGCGCCTACGTCCTCATCTCGAACTTCGACCAGCACAAGAAAGAAGCCGAGGCACTCCTCAACTCCATCGAGTTCCCCGATGACATGGAAGAGGCAGTTTCCGAGGCACGCGAAGTCGAGATTTCGAGCATCGAGATCAAGTAACGGGACACCCGCACGCGCCTACGCGCACCCGCGCACATGCGCACCCGCGCACATGCGCACCCGCGCACATGCGCCCCATTAAAACAACGGGCGCCCAACCCGGGGAGGGCCGGCAGCACCGGCCCTCCCCTCTTTTGCGCCCGAACATATTGCCACTTAACGGCGCAAATCCGGCCCCCAGAATGGGACACATGGCCCACCCGAATGAGCTGCTCACGCGTACAGTAAAGACAGGTAATCCATGGGCGGTTACAGATCGAGGAGGACACGACCATGAAAAAGAAGGCCTTTGCGATTCTCACCCTCTGCATCAGTCTCTTTGCCGCGGTTGCCCTGGTGGGCTGCGGTGGCAGCGGCGGCGCTACCGGCAGTAGCGGTGGCGGCGGAGCAGAAAAGCCAGCCGTGGATATGAGGACCGACTTCATTTGGTTTAAGGTCGAGGTTCCCGAGGGCGTCGAGATCACCGACGTTGCCGGCGACACGGCCGATAGGACCCAGTTTAAGTTCACCGAGAGCGAGCACGCCAGCGATCGCTTCATCCCCGTCTTCGACTCTGACAAGAACGCCGATGAGCTGTTCGACTACGAGGCAAAGTGGAAGGCCAGCTTTGAGTGGACCGAGAATGACCCCGTCAAGTACAACGGCAAGACTTGGCGCAACGCTTCCTATACACACTCGGGCGGCGTAACGACCGAATACTTCACCGACGTTGACGGCGGCAGTGTGTATGTGCGTATCGACAACGTCGAGGAGCACAAGGACGCCGTCGAGACCATGATGAAGTCTCTGGAATTTGCCGACGACATCGCCGAGGCCAAGACCGAGGCCATGGACGTCAAGCTCGACGATATCGAGATCAAGCGCTAAGCGACTGGCGAGCGCAACGGGAAACACGGTCGCAGTGCAAACAAGCAACGGTACCCCAGCGCTTCGTACCCAGGGAGGGCCGGTAAACCGACCCTCCCTTTCTTATGCCTGTAGCCGACGAACGCGAGGATGCCGGACGCCGGAACCGCCCCAAATGTGGCAACAGTACGAAAACGACAAACACCCCAACACGTCCGCCCACCGATTTATTGCGCCACGCAGACAATTAAACCAGCATCTTTAAACATCTGGGCAGTATAGTGACCAAAACTATCGCATAACCGCACTCTGCGAATGGAGAAGTTATGACCGAACACCATGCCATCAGCCGCCGAGCGTTTACGCTGGGCCTAGGGCTTGCGGCGTTGTCACCACTTGCAAGCCTACCCGAAACCGCAGCGCCGGGCATTCCCCTGCGAGCGGCATTTGCAGACAACACACCCGCACCGTCGGACAGCCTCGACAATTTCGTCATTCGCCTTCGCCCCGCGGGCTATTTTCGCACCGCGAGCGTCAACCAAGACGGCAACGTTCGCGGCAACGTCTGCCACCTGTTTAACGACGGCACGTCCAGCAAGCTCATCCTTGAGAACGTAACGACCAAGAATGACGATACAAACTGGTATGCTATCCGCACCTTGCTCAATTTCGAAGAGCATAAAAAGACGGGCTACAGCATTTGGTCGGTCGACGACGACTCGGACAAAGATGGAAAGGTCATCCACGTATGGGGCGGCGAGTATGACAACAAGCCCAGCCGCGCTTTTGCGTTCGAGCGTCAATCAAACGGAACCTATATCATCCGAGACCGCACGGTCGAGAAAGAAACCGAGAAAAAAGACATTAAGTACCTGGCAATAGAATCGAACGGCGAAGACCAGGACAACAATAAGATCTGCCATAAGAGTAAGAGCATTCCGTGGGAGCTCGAACTTATCGGTTACGACATGAAAAAGAACGATGCCACGGTTAGCAGCCTCGACTGGATCACGTACAGCAGCTACGTCGACGGACCATGTTGGATGAAATACGTCGACGACAACAAGTTCCTCGACGAGCTGAGCATCCCGGGTACGCACGATTCGGGCACCTGCAGCGTGGACAACGACACTGAGCCCCAATCCTCGCAAGTAAAATGCCAGCAGGATTACATTCCCACGCAGTTGCTCGAAGGCATTCGCTATTTTGATATCCGGCTCGGAAAGGGCGATGACCCCGGCATCGACCACGGGATTTTCTACCTACTCAAAAAAGACGGGAACTATCTGCATCTCTCCGATGTCATCGGGTACTTCAAAACGTTTTTGAACGAAAACCCGTCAGAAGCGCTCATCATGCTCGCATCGCGCGGCAACGATGAGGCTACCGACGAAAGCATAACGACGGCCTTCGCCAAGGTTATGGCCGATAACCCCAACCTGTTCTACACGTCGAGCCACGTCCCCACGCTGGGCGAGGTGCGCGGAAAGATCGTCCTGCTGCGTCGATTTGGGCTCGCCGGCAACAGCGTAAGCGGCCACACGTGGGGCCTCGACCTCACCCAATGGGATAACAAAATCGCAGCGCACACCGACAGCAGTTCCATGTGCCTCGTCCAAGACGCGCGGGGCTTTGAAGCCGCGGGGGAAACAGGCGACAAAGAGCCCTATTGCACCAAGGTATACGCCCAGGACAAGTACAAACTCACGGGAACCGACAAGCTCAGCTGGGTCGATAATGCGCTGAAGGAAACGACCGGGCGCACGCGCAACGAGGTAGATGTCGAGGACGATAACGGGGCCAAGGAGAAAGTCCTGGAGCGTTGCTGGTCTATCAACTACACCAGCTGCACGGGCTTGTCGCACGGAGGCAATCCTTTTACCTCGGCACGAGTAGTCAACGAGCATCTGTATAAGAGCCCGTACATCAATCCCAGCGGTATCGAGGATACAAAGTCAGATTACCTCAAGCACATTGGCATCATCGCATCCGACTTTGTTGATGCGGCGCTGGCCCGGAGCATCTACCAGCGCAATTACGATACGGAGCACAAGCAGACGGCTTCGTACTATCTCCCGTACTATCTCCCGACCCGCATGCGCATGACGTACGGCGACTCGCTGAGCGATGCCTCATTCCAGGACGGCAAGACCGTTGGCGAGGGTCATTTCCGCCTCGTCGACAGCAGCAACGTACTCAACGTGGCGGCTTCGGGCCATGCGTTTACCATCGAATATGTGGATGTCGACGCCTTGGGCAACGAGACCGTTACGGAGCTGCGGGGCTCCGTGCCCATCGATATCGATCCACGCGCGCTGACGCCCCATTTTGAGGGACTCGAAGGCCTTAAGGCCGGCGAAGACGTGCGCGCCAAGATTGCGGCATCACTCGAGGGCAAGCTCGAAACCGATGCCTGCACGGCCCAGCTCGAGTTTGTGCACGACGCGAACGGCGCTCCGGGAACGGCGATGGCCGAGGGCGAGGCATTTACCGCGGGAACGTACTGGGTGCGCGTGAACGGTCTCTTGGGCGACGCGGCGCAGAGCTACACGCTCGCCAGCGATGGAGCCGCAAGCTTTACCGTAGCGGCCTCGGGCAGTGCAGGCGGCACCGGTAGCGGCACGGGTTCCAACGCAGACGGCGCCGACAAGAACGGCGGCGGCAACAAGAGCAAGGGCTCGACCGGAAAACTCGCCGACACGGGCGACGGCTCTGGCGTTGCCGCCGGGCTCGCTGCCGCCGCCGTGGCGACAACGGTCGCCGGCGCGGCGATGCTTGCCAATGACCGCGAAAACGTTGGGGACGACAGCGAATAGGCAAGCCCGCCTTTTAGACACATCGACTCAATTGGGGGGGGCGCAGAATACCGTTCTGCGCCCCGATTTTTACCTTAGCCCGAACACCGTTATCGGCTACATCACCATGTTCAGCGCATTCACGAACTCCTGAGCTTGGGAGCGGCTGCTCAGACTAAAGACACAGGCAGTCAACAGCCTGTTACGTAGGAAAACGTCGCGGCCCTTGATCCTGCTGACCCCCGTAATGTCCTTAAGATAAACAATCTCGGTGTGCTTGCCACCAAAAGTGCCCTTCTTGAGCACCTCGATGCGGTTAAGGTAGATCTTGACGTCTTTAAACCTACCCGAACCTTTGTCCTGGAACAGCAGCGTGTTGTTGTTGTTAGCGCCGGGCGATTTTAGCCGCTAATAGTCAAACTATTTTGACCAATCCCG
>WGSQ01000043.1 GCA_014871605.1 Collinsella sp.
ACAACGTTTGCCGTGGCGTCGGGAATTACCGGCTCCCAGGCGGCATGCGCCTTGAGCGGGAGTCGCTTGCTGCCATCTGCCTCGGCCAACACGTAGTCAAAGCGCTGCGCCAGCTCGTTGAGCGGCTCGGCGGGGGCGGAGAGCTTGCCTGTCTCCGGGTCCAAAACACCCGCCTGGCAGATACTTCCGCGGCTCATGCCAGCGCATGCCTCGCAAGTGCAGCCAGGAACATGCAGAGCTCCCGGCTTCCAAGGCGCGGCGCCCAGGCGACGGCTCGACCCGTCCCATGGCACGCCGGCGACGGGAAACATGTGCGTGGTGGTACAGAGGAGCACGCGGCCGCCGGCGCGCATAAGCTCAAGGCCGAGCGTCTTTAGTAGGGTCGACTTGCCGCCACTGCCGATAATTGCGGTAATGCCCGGCTCGATCTTGAGCGTGGAGGCAAGGTTTCCGCTCGTCGTTTCCATCTGTTCACCGCCGTATAATACTGTGATAATAAATAATCATCAGAGTAGAGGTCGAACCGCTTTTGCTCTGCTCAAACCGTAGCACAGGGAGGTGCCCCGGGAATGCTCGTTTATGTTCGCGGCGCCGGCGATATCGCCACGGGTGTCGCCGCTCGCTTGGTGCGCGCCGGCGTGTCGGTCGTTATGGCCGATATCGCGGTTCCCACGTGCATTCGCCGCACAATCAGTTTTTGCGAGGCTATTCGCCTGGGCGAGGTCCAGGTCGAGGGCATTCGCGCTCGCTTGGCGCAGACGCCGGCAGAGGCGCTCGAGATTACCCAAGCGGGGGATGTCGCCGTGGTGGTGGACCCTCAGGCCAAGATGCTCGATGAGCTTAAACCCGCTGCCGTGGTCGATGCGATTTTGGCCAAGCGCAACTTGGGCACCACGCGCGATATGGCGCCTGTCGTCATCGCCGTGGGGCCGGGCTTTACCGCGCCGGTTGACTGCGACGCCGTGGTCGAGACCATGCGCGGGCATTTTTTGGGCCGCGTGATTACCCAGGGCGCACCCCAGCCCAACACGGGTGTGCCAGGCATGATCGGCGGATACGGCAAGGAGCGTGTTATCCACAGCCCCGCCGCCGGCGTGTTTCGGTCCGACCGCGCAATCGGCGACATCGTGAGCGCCGGAGACGTGATTGGCTACGCGGGCGATACGCCCATGTACACGCAGATCGATGGCTGCCTTCGCGGGCTTTTGGCGAACGGCGTGCAGGTGACTGAGGGCTTTAAATGCGCCGATGTCGATCCGCGCGGCGACGCCAGCTATATCAACTATATTTCGGACAAGGCGACATCGGTCGGCGGCGGCGTGCTCGAGGCGCTTGCTATGCTCACCGATGTCTTTAGAGGATAGAAGGCGGCAATGGAAAAGCTCGATGTGGCGAATGCGGCGCTTGCCGCCCTGCGTGCTGGCGAGACGTGCGAGCTGGTGGTAGTGGCCGGTACGGCGGGGTCGTCCCCGCGCGGTGTGGGCGCATGGATGACTGTCTTTGCCGATGGCAGCCAGGCGGGCACCATCGGCGGCGGCAAGATTGAGCTCTTTGCGCTGGATGAGGCGCGCGAGCTGCTGGCCGGGGGTAAATCGCGTCTGGTCCGCTACACCATGGGCGGCGAGAACTCCGATACCGGCATGATTTGCGGCGGAGCTATCTGCCTGTGCTATCTGCACCTGGACGCGACCAAGGCACCGTTGTTCCAGGAGATTGCCAATGTGCTGGCGTATCGACGCATCGGCGACTTCGTCATCGACTTTGAGCCGTTTATCGCGAGCGCGCTCGAGGGCGATGTGGCCGAGTGCCATGGCGAGGCATCGCGCCATACCATTGACGGCTGCCCCGGGCTTTCGCTGGTGGAGGAGGGGAGTAAGGTCACCTACACCAACGCGGCCTCCGAGATTCCCGCGGCGCACATCGAGACGCTCTGCCCCGAGGGCCTGACCTATATCTTTGGCTGCGGCCACGTGGGTGCTGCGACGGCGCGGGTGCTCACGGCGGCGGGCTTTGCCGTCGTGGCTTGCGACGACCGCCCCGGCACGCTGACCCCCGAATGGGTGCCCGGTGTCTACGACCGTCGTCTGGTCGACTACAAGAACCTGAGCAAGCAGTGCCCCATCGGCCCGCGCGACCTAGTGGTCGTCGCCACGGCGGGTCACAAGTCCGATATCGACGTGGTGATTCAGGCCATGCGCGCCAAGCCCGCCTATCTGGGCTGTTTGGGCTCGCGCCGCAAGACGGCCTTTGTGCGCGCCCGTCTGGAGCAGGAGGGCTTTACGCAGGAGCAAATCGACGAGCTGCACCTGCCGATCGGTGTCGCCATCGAGGCCGAGGACCCCGAGGAGATCGCCATCTCCATCGCTGCCGAGATGATTCACCTGCGCCGCACCAAGCTCGTCCCCCGCAAGCGCTAATCGCATCCCCATCAATAAGTTGCGGTGGAATACGGACTGTTTAAGCCTGTTAGGCCGCCAAACAGTCCCTATTTCACCGCAACTGCTTTTTGGGATCCATTTGTGCGGGGGAGTTGTGGAGTTGTGCAGGCAGACGAGGTTTTTCTGGAAATACGCTCCCGATGCGCGTATAGTACCGATTGTTTTGTCGGCTCCTGCTGCGTCGAGTCCAAACCGCAAAATGCCATGAGCGGCGCGGATGCAGCCAGGAGGCACGAGGACAACCCATCGTGGCCACGCCCCGTGCTTAAAACCCCAAGAAGGAGTGAACAATGGCAGAAGAGAAGTATGTGCCGCGTCTGAAGACCAAGTACAACAACGAGGTCAAGCAGCAGCTTCAGGACAAGTTCCAGTACGAGAACGTCATGATGATCCCCAAGTTTGAGAAGATCGTCGTGAACATGGGTGTCGGCGAGGCCGCTACCGATTCCAAGGCCATTGACGGTGCCGTGCGCGACCTGCGCGCCATCACCGGCCAGCAGCCGATGATCACCCGTGCCCGCAAGTCCATCGCTACCTTCCGCCTGCGCGCTGGTATGCCGATTGGCTGCAAGGTTACCCTGCGTGGCGACCGTATGTGGGAGTTCTTCGATCGTCTGACCTCCGTCGCGATCCCCCGTATCCGCGACTTCCGCGGCATCTCCGCCAAGAGCTTCGACGGCCGTGGTAACTTCTCCATGGGCGTTACCGAGCAGCTCATCTTCCCCGAGATCGACTTCGACTCCGTCGATCACCAGCGTGGTATGGACATCACCTTCGTGACCACTGCCAACACCGATGAGGAGGCCAAGGCCCTTCTGGACGCCTTCGGTTTCCCGTTCAAGAAATAGGTTCACCTGCCCTATAAGCGCCGTTCCCACAAGGGGGGCGGCGCTTGGGGCGAACAATACTCTATGTGAGGAGGATATAAGTGGCTAAGACATCGATGATCGTCAAGTGCAATCGCAAGCAGAAGTTCTCTACTCGTGAGTACACGCGCTGCCAGCGCTGCGGCCGTCCGCACTCTGTGTACCGCAAGTTCGGCCTGTGCCGTGTCTGCTTCCGCGAGCTTGCACTCAAGGGCGAGCTTCCCGGCGTTAAGAAGGCCAGCTGGTAAGTCACTACCAGCGTTTCAAGCATCAGTTTGGAACAGGGAAAACGCGCTAAAAAGGCTTTGCCGTTAAGGGCGGCGAAGAACCAAGAGCACGTGTTCATCAAGAACGAAGGAGAATCTGTATGAACCTTACAGACCCGATCGCAGATATGCTTACGCGCATCCGTAACGCTAACTCTGTGAACAAGGCCACGGTCTCCATGCCGAGCAGCAAGAAGCTCGTCGAGATCGCTCGTGTTCTGCACGAGGAGGGCTACATCGAGGGCTACGATGTCGAGGACACCGTTCCCCAGAAGACTCTGCACATCACGCTTAAGTATGGTCCCAAGAAGGCTAAGGTCATCAACGGCATCCGCCGCATTTCCAAGCCGGGCCTGCGTAAGTACACCGGCGTTGCCGACATGCCCCGCGTCCGCGGTGGCCTTGGTACCGCCATTATTTCCACCAGCCATGGCGTCATGACCGACCGCGATGCTCGCAAGCACAACGTCGGCGGCGAGATCATCGCTTACGTCTGGTAATTCGCTCGGTAGGTAGAAGGAAAGGAGATCACCGTGTCTCGTATCGGTAATAAGCCTGTCCAGATTCCCGCCGGAGTCGAAGTGGCAGTCAACGGCAACAACGTTGTCGTCAAGGGCCCCAAGGGCCAGCTCGAGCTCGATGTCTTTGAGAAGCTCGCTATCAACGTTGAGGACAATGTCCTCAACGTTTCCCGTCCCGACGACGAGCGTGAGACCCGTGCCCGCCACGGCCTCACCCGC
This sequence comes from Collinsella sp., assembly GCA_014871605.1. Taxonomy (GTDB): domain Bacteria; phylum Actinomycetota; class Coriobacteriia; order Coriobacteriales; family Coriobacteriaceae; genus Collinsella. The sequence continues at coordinate 4,311 of WGSQ01000043.1, forward strand.
GCCCTCATCCACAACATGGTTGTTGGCGTTTCCGAGGGCTTCGAGAAGAAGCTTGAGCTCGCCGGCGTCGGTTACCGCGTGCAGCAGAAGGGCAAGAACCTCGAGTTCTCCCTGGGCTTCTCGCACCCCGTGATCGTCGAGGCTCCCGAGGGCATCACCTTCGAGGTTCCCGACAACACCCACGTGAACGTCAAGGGTATCAACAAGCAGCAGGTCGGTCAGATCGCCGCTGAGATCCGCGGCCATCGTCCTCCCGAGCCTTACAAGGGCAAGGGTATCCACTACGTTGGCGAGCACATCCGCCGCAAGCTGGGTAAGGCCGCCAAGTAGTCGTAACCGACTCACTCGCATAAGACCAGCACCCCGTCAGGTGCTGGCAAGATCAACCTTTTTAGGAGTTTACGTATGAACAAGCATAAGGCGAAGCTGGAAGGCCTCAAGCGTCGTCAGCGTCGTGTTCGCGGCAAGGTCTCGGGTACCTCCGAGCGTCCGCGTCTTCGCGTGACCCGTACTAACGCCAACATCTATGCCCAGATCATCGACGACAGCAAGGGCTCCAGCCTGACGCTCGTCTCCGCCTCGACCCTCGAGGCCGAGTTCAAGGGCACCCACACCTCGAACAAGGAGGCTGCGGAGAAGGTCGGTCAGCTCGTTGGCAAGCGCGCCATCGAGGCCGGCATCACCAAGGTCGCCTTCGATCGCGGTGGCCGTATCTACCATGGCCGCGTCAAGGCCCTCGCCGACGGTGCTCGTGCCGCCGGTCTCGAGTTCTAGGAGGTATGTAGCACATGGCTCGTAATCAGAAGCAGCAGCGCGAGGCCTCCGAGTTCGAGGAGCGCGTCGTTTGCATCAACCGCGTGTCGAAGACCGTCAAGGGCGGTCGTCGCATGAGCCTCGTCGCTCTCGTCGTCGTTGGCGACGGCAAGGGCAACGTCGGCGTTGGCATGGGCAAGTCCGCTGAGGTGCCCCTGGCCATCTCCAAGGCGTCTCTCGATGCCAAGAAGAACATGTTCCACGTGCCGGTGACCGAGCAGGGCACCATCCCGCACGAGGTTCTCGGCCACTTTGGTGCCGGCCGCATCATCATCAAGCCCGCTGTCGAGGGTACCGGCGTTATCGCCGGCGGCGCTGTGCGTCCCCTCTTTGAGCTTGCTGGCATCAAGAACGTCCTGTCCAAGTCCCTCGGTACCGACAACGGCCTCAACATCATCAAGGCTGCCGTCGAGGGCCTCAAGGAGCTCTCCAGCCCTGAGGACGTCGCGGCTCGCCGTGGCCTGACGGTCTCCGAGATGTTCGTCGGTAAGGAGAACTAAGCATGGCTGACACCATCAAGATCAAGCAGGTCCGCAGTACCAACGGTTGCAAGCAGGACCAGGTCCGTACTGTCCGTGCCCTCGGTCTCCACAGGATCCGCGAGGTTCGCGAGATTGCTGACAACGAGTCCGTCCGCGGCATGATCTTCAAGGTCAAGCACCTTGTCGAGATTGTAGAGGAGTAGCAAATGCAGCTTCACGATCTTACTCCCGCGCCCGGTTCCACCAAGAACCGCAAGCGCGTCGGCCGTGGCAATTCTTCGGGTCACGGCACCACTTCTGGCCGCGGTCAGAAGGGCCAGGGTTCCCGCTCTGGCGGCACCAAGGGTGCCGGCTTCGAGGGTGGCCAGACTCCGCTGGCTATGCGCCTGCCCAAGCTTCCGGGCTTCCGCAACCCCCGTCGTATCGAGTACACCGCTGTTAACGTTGAGCGTCTCGAGCGCAAGTTCGAGGACGGCGCTGTGATCGACGGTGCCGCTCTTAAGGCCGCTCGCATCACCAAGAGCGAGTTCGAGCCCGTTAAGGTGCTCGGCAATGGTGAGCTCACCAAGAAGTTCACGGTCAAGGTCGACAAGGTCAGCGCTTCTGCGCAGGCCAAGATCGAGGCCGCCGGCGGAAAGGTCGAGCTGCCGTGCTAAATGGTCTTAAGAATGCTTTCCGCATCAAAGAATTGCGCGAAAAGATTCTTTTTACCATAGCCATGCTCGTCGTGTACCGCATTGGTGCGCACGTTCCTGTGCCCGGCATTCCCTTCCAGGGGATGCTGGGCCTTTTCTCGACCGATAACAATTCGGTCGCCGCAGGTGCTATGGCCCTCCTGAATCTTTTCTCTGGCGGCGCGTTGAGCTATGTGTCGGTGTTTTCGCTGGGCATCATGCCTTACATCACCAGCTCGATCATCCTCCAGATGCTCCAGGCCGTTGTGCCTTCCCTGCATGAGCTTGCCCGCGAGGGCGAGGTTGGTCAGACCAAGATTACGCAGTATTCGCGTTACCTCACCCTGGCTCTGGCAATCCTCAACTCCGTGGGTTACCTCTTCCTCTTTAAGAGCTTCGGCATCAGCTTTAATGGCGCCGGCGCTCCCGAGATCATCTTCGACCTCATGGTCGTCGGTACGCTCACCGCGGGCGCCATGCTGATCATGTGGATTGGTGAGCTCATCACCCAGCGCGGTATCGGCAATGGCATGTCGCTGATCATCTTCGCGAACATCATGGCCGGTCTGCCGCAGGCTATCTTCTCCAGCACCGAGGGCAATGCCGGTGGCATCATCACCATGGTGATCATCTGCGCCATCATCCTGCTGGTTATCCCGCTGATTGTTTTCCTTGAGCGCGGCCAGCGCCGCATCCCGGTCTCCTACGCTAAGCGCGTCGTGGGCCGTCGCATGATGGGTGGTCAGACCACCTACCTGCCCATCAAGGTCAACACCGCGGGTGTCGTGCCAATCATCTTCGCTTCGGCGCTGCTGTACTTCCCGGCTCAGATTGCCGTGTTCTTCCCCGGCATCGGCTGGATCCAGGCAGTTGCCTCTGCGCTTTCGCGCGGCTGGCTCAACTGGGTGCTTAACGTTGTCCTCATCGTGTTTTTCGCGTACTTCTACACCTCCATGGTGTTCAACCCCGATGACACGGCCGACAACCTTAAGAAGCAGGGCGGCTTTATTCCGGGCGTGCGTCCGGGTAGGGCTACCGCGGCCTACATCAAGAACGCGCTCAACAAGATTACGCTTCCCAGCGCTGTCTTTTTGGCGCTCATCGCCATCGTGCCTTCGATCATCTTCTCCTTTACGGGTAACCAGCTGATCCAGGCATTTGGCGGCACGTCCATCCTCATCATGGTCGGCGTCGTGCTCGACACGGTCGATAAGCTCGAAGGCCAGATCAAGATGTATGATTACGATGGATTCTTTAAATAGGCTAGAGGAGGATTGCTCATGAACCTCGTATTGCTCGGAGCTCCGGGTGCCGGTAAGGGCACCGTCGCACAGGAGCTCGTCGCCGAGTTTGGCGTCGCTCACATTTCCACGGGCGACCTGCTGCGTGCTGCCGTCAAGGGTGGCACCGAGCTTGGTATTCAGGCTAAGAAGTACATGGACGCTGGCGAGCTCGTTCCCGATCAGCTCGTGATCGACCTTGTCAAGGAGCGCCTTGCCGCCGATGACGCCCAGCAGGGCTTCATCCTCGACGGCTTCCCGCGCAACACCGCCCAGGCCGTGACGCTCGATTCCGAGCTCTCCGCCATGGGTCGCGAGATCGACTGCGCCCTTCTGGTCGATGTGGCCCCCGAGGTCATTATCGATCGTCTGTCTTCGCGTCGCACCTGCCGCGCCTGCGGTTACACCGGCACCGCTGCTGATGCTACCTGCCCCAAGTGCGCAGGCGAGATGTATCAGCGCGACGACGACAAGCCCGAGACCATCAAGAACCGTCTCGACGTCTACGAGAAGTCCACGAGCCCGCTCGTCGACTACTATCGTGGCCAGGGTCTGCTCAAGTCGGTCAACGGCGACCAGGCTCGCGAGACCGTGTACGGGGATGTCAAAGAGGCTCTCGGTCTATGATCAAGATTAAGTCTGCAACGCAAATTGAGCAGATGAAGAAGGCAGGAGCGCTATCTAAGATGGCGCTCCGCCACGTTGGAGCCATGGTTCGCCCCGGCGTGTCGACCTTCGAACTCGATCAGCTTGCCGAGCAGATTATCCGCATGCATGGCGGCACCCCTGCCTTTAAGGGTTACGGTGGGTTCCCGGGGACCATTTGCGCATCGATCAACGATGCCGTGGTTCACGGTATTCCCAACCCCGATATGATCCTGCGCGATGGCGATATCATCTCCATCGATACGGGAGCCGTTGTCGACGGTTGGGTCGGCGATAACGCTTGGACGTTTTTCGTCGGCACTCCCACGCCCGAAGCCAAGGCTTTGTGCGAGGTCACGCGCGATTGCCTTAAGGCTGCCATCGAGCAGGCTGTTCCCGGTAACCATATCGGGGACGTCGGTTATGCCGTTCAGTCCCTCGCCGAGTCTCACGGTTACGGCGTGCTTCGTGATTATGTGGGACATGGCATCGGCCGCGTGATGCACGAGGACCCCAACGTTCCTAACTATGGAAAGAAGGGGAGGGGCGTTCGTCTCCAGGCCGGTATGGTCATTGCCATCGAGCCGATGGTTACGATGGGTTCCAACCATGTGAGCACGGGCTCCGACGGTTGGATTGTTACGACCAACGACCACCTGCCCGCCGCGCACTACGAGAACACCGTCGCCATCACCAATGACGGTCCGGTGATTCTCACCACGGATGCGCAAGGTGCTTGGTGTTCCTTGCAGGGCGGTGAAATGTAGGGCTTTCGTTAAATGCATGCCTTAACATTTCAAATGTAACAAGTTCCACTTAGTTGTGGAGCCATTACGAAGTTATTACGATGCGTGCATACGTGTTGTAGAATACTCAATCGCTGTCGTTTTCTAGAGAAAGATGATTGCTTGTGAAGAAGGAAGACGCAATTGAGCTTGAGGGTACGGTAAAGGAACCGCTGCCCAATGCCATGTTTAAGGTCGAGCTCGAGAACGGTCATTCGGTTCTGTGCAACATTTCTGGCAAGATCCGAATGAATTACATCCGTATTCTCCCCGGTGACAGGGTTGTCGTGGAGCTTTCCCCGTACGACCTGACCCGCGGCCGCATCACCTATCGCTACAAATAGCGGCACGCATACACGCACTCCATTTCCGACTGCAGGCTTAGCTCAACCTACGGTCGGATTGTGTGTGAAGACCAGCCATAGTTTTAAACGCCTGCGGCTGGGCGAGTAGATAGTAGGGAAGTAGTTTGAGCGCTACCGAAAGGAAGAACGATGAAGGTACGTCCTTCGGTCAAGAAGATGTGCGATAAGTGCAAAATCATTAGGCGCCATGGCAAGGTCCTCGTCATTTGCGAGAACCCCCGTCATAAGCAGCGTCAGGGTTAAGAGAGGAGACTACGTTGGCCCGTATTAATGGTGTCGACCTCCCGCGTGAGAAGCGCGTTGAGATCGGTCTGACCTACATTTACGGCATCGGCCGCACCACTGCGACGAAGATTTGCGTCGAGTGCAACGTTAACGTGGATACGCGCGTTAAGGACCTCACCGAGGATGAGGTTAACGCCATCCGCGATTATATCGATAAGAACCAGATCATGGTTGAGGGCGACCTCCGCCGTGAGCGCAACCAGAACGTCAAGCGCCTTATGGACATCGGCTGCAACCGCGGCCTTCGTCACCGCAAGGGCCTCCCGGTCCGCGGCCAGCGCACCCACACTAACGCTCGTACCCGCAAGGGCCCGAAGCGTCAGATCGGTGCTAAGAAGAAGAAATAAGGAGCGCTAGATAGATGGCTACTGCTAAGAAGAACGTTCGCGCTGCCCGTCTGAAGCGCGCGGACCGTAAGAACATTTCCGTGGGCCAGGCTCACATTCGTTCTACGTTCAACAACACGATCGTTTCGATCACCGATCCCCAGGGCAATGTCATTTCCTGGAAGTCGGCTGGCCAGGTGGGCTTCAAGGGCTCCCGTAAGTCCACGCCGTTCGCTGCCCAGATGGCTGCCGAGGCTGCTGCCAAGCAGGCCATGGAGCACGGTATGAAGAAGGTTTCCGTCTTCGTCAAGGGCCCCGGCTCCGGTCGTGAGACCGCCATCCGCTCCCTCCAGGCTGCTGGCCTCGAGGTCTCGAGCATCCAGGACAAGACCCCCATTCCGCACAACGGCTGCCGCCCCAAGAAGCGTCGCCGCGTGTAACTGAAAGGATCGTATCAATATGGCAATCGACAGGACTCCTGTTCTTAAGCGCTGCCGTCAGCTCGGGATCGATCCCGCTGAGCTCGGTTACAGCAGCAAGAAGGAATCTATCCGTCAGCCCAAGCGCCGTCGCAAGGAATCTGAGTACGGCATGCAGCTGCGCGAGAAGCAGAAGGTCAAGTTCATCTATGGCGTTCTGGAGAAGCAGTTCCACGGCTACTTCAACAAGGCCCGCAAGATGAACGGCGTCACCGGTGAGAACCTCATGATCATCCTTGAGTCTCGCCTCGACAACGTCGTCTTCCGTCTTGGCTTCGCCCGCACCCGCAAAGAGGCTCGTCAGTCCGTCCGTCACGGTCACTTCACCGTGAACGGCAAGCGCGTGGACATCCCGTCCTACCGCGTCAAGGCCGGCGACGTCGTCGCTGTCGGCGAGAAGTTCCGTGACCTCCTCCCCATCAAGGAGGCCCTGATTTCCTCCGAGCGCTTTGAGGTCCCTGGCTGGCTCGAGGTCGATATCGAGAAGCTGTCTGGTAACGTGCTCGCTCTGCCGACGCGTGAGCAGATCAGCGGTGATATCAACGAGCAGCTCATCGTCGAGCTCTACTCTAAGTAGTCCATCCGGGCTGCTGAGGCTGGAGGTAATACATGTCAGAATTCATTAGGCCTCAGGTTCAGGTCGAAGAGATCAACGAGACGTCTGCTCGTGTCTCCGTCGAGCCGCTCGAGCGTGGCTACGGCGATACTCTGGGTAACTCCCTTCGTCGCGTTCTTCTGTCCTCGCTCGAGGGTGCCGCCGTCGAGGCTATTCAGATCGATGGTGCGCAGCACGAGTTCATGACCATCCCTAACATGGTCGAGGATGTCACCGACATCGTCCTGAATGTCAAGGGTCTTGTCTTCAGGGCTCTCGGCACGACCGACGAGGCGACCGCCACCATCTCGGTTGACGGCCCCTGCGAGGTCACCGGTGCGGACTTCTTTATTCCGTCCGAGTTTGAGCTAGTCAACCCCGAGCAGCACATTGCTACGCTCACCGAGGGTGGCCATCTCACCATGAGCATGCGCATCGGCTATGGCCGCGGCTATGTCTCTGGCGAGGCTAACAAGCGTGACAACGATCCCATCGGTGTGATCAACGTCGACTCGCTGTACTCGCCGGTGTCCCGTTGCGCCAAGCTCGTTGAGGCTTGCCGTGTCGGCCAGCATACCGACTACGACCGCCTTGTCCTCGAGATCGAGACCAACGGTTCCATCGCCCCGCGCGACGCCGTGGTCCAGGCTGCCAATATCATCAACCAGCATATGGCCGCCTTTATGAACCTTGCCGAGACCCCCGAGGTCGAGGAGGAGGCTTCGATCTTCGCTCCCGAGGTCACCAACGACAACGCCGAGCTGGACAAGCAGATCGAGGATCTGGACCTTTCCGTCCGTTCCTACAACTGCCTTAAGCGCGCCAGCATTCACTCGGTCCGTCAGCTCGTTGAGTTCTCGGAGAACGATCTGCTCAACATCCGTAACTTCGGTGTTAAGTCGATCGAGGAAGTGAAGGACAAGCTTGAGTCCATGGGCCTGAGCCTGAAGGCTTAATGCTTCGCATATTTGAGGAGAAACTAGACCATGCGTCATAACGTTAAGAAGGGCCTGAAGCTCGGCACCGATGCGAGCCACACCAAGGCCATGAAGAAGAGCCTTGCTAAGGCCCTCTTCGAGAACGACCGCATCAAGACCACCGAGACCCGCGCTAAGGCGCTGCGTTCGGTCGTCGATCCGATCATCACCTGGGCCAAGAAGGGCGACCTGCACTCTCGTCGTCTGGCTATCGCCAAGCTCGGCGATAAGCAGCTCGTTGCCGAGATCTTCGACAAGGCTGCTCAGGGCATGTGGCAGGACCGCAACGGCGGTTACACCCGCATCATGAAGCTCGGTAACCGCAAGGGCGACAACGCTCCCATCGTTATCATGGAGCTCGTCACCGAGCCTTGCACGCCTAAGGCCAAGAAGGCTGCTCCGGCCCCCAAGAAGGCCGCTGCTCCCAAGAAGGTCGAGGCTGTCGAGGAGGCTCCTGCTGAGGAGACCGCTGAGTAGACA
>WGSQ01000044.1 GCA_014871605.1 Collinsella sp.
TCGAGTTTTACCGTGATGCGGTCGCGCCTAGCGCTCCACTGTGCTAAAGTATCCCGAACGTTCAAACGACTACGAGGGGAACTAGAAGATGGCACGTGTGCACAACTTCTCAGCTGGCCCGGCCGCGCTGCCCACCAGCGTGCTCGCCGAGATCGCCGACGAGATGATGGACTACCGCGGTTGCGGCATGTCCGTGCTCGAGATGAGCCATCGATCTAGTATGTACCAGCAGATCATCGACGACGCCGAGGCAACCCTGCGCCGCCTGCTGCGCATCCCTGACAACTACCGTGTCCTGTTTTTGCAGGGCGGCGCCACGCTGCAGTTTGCGGGCATCCCCATGAACCTCATGCGCCGCGGCCGCGCCGGCTACGTCGTCACCGGCAACTTTGCCAACAAGGCGTACAAGGAGGCCGCCAAGTACGGCGAGGCCGTGCTGCTCGCGAGCTCCGAGGACACCAATTTCGACCGCATACCCACCATAGTCGACATCAACGCGCGCATTGCCGCCGAGGCCGCGGGCGGCGGGCTCGACTACGTCTACATCTGCCAGAACAACACCATCTTTGGCACCATGTACCACGAGCTGCCCGATTGCGGCGACGTACCGCTGGTCGCCGACGTCTCGAGCTGCTTTCTGTCGCAACCGCTCAATGTTGAGCGCTACGGGCTCATCTACGCCGGCGCGCAGAAAAACGCCGGCGCCGCGGGCGTGACCGTGATTATCGTGCGCGACGACCTCATCGCCGACGACCCCGCCTTTGCGCAGACGCCGCAGTACATGGACCTTAAGACCCAGGCCGCCAAGGGCTCCATGCTCAACACGCCCAACACCTTTGGCATCTACGTGTGCGGCAAGGTGTTCCGGTGGGTCGAGGAGACCGGCGGACTTGCCGCCATGGCCGAGCGCAACTGGGCCAAGGCCAACCTGCTCTACAACCTGCTCGAGCACAGCGAGCTGTTCCACGGCACCACGCAGGAGGACAGCCGCTCCATCGCCAACGTCACCTTCCGCACCGGCGATGCCGACCTCGACGCCGCCTTTGTCGCAGGCGCGGCCGAGCATCAGATTCAAAACGTCAAGGGCCATCGCCTGGTGGGCGGCATGCGCGCCAGCGTCTACAACGCTGTGACCATGGAAGACGTGCAGGCACTGGCCTCGTACATGAAGGACTTCGAAGCGCAGCATAGTTTGAGTCCGCGATCTAACTAGCCCGCAACGCGCGGGCCGACCAGCCACTTCAAACCACCTGTATAAACCAAACCTGCTAAGGAGTTTTTCCATGCGTAAGATTAAGACCATCGACGACATCACCAAGGACGGCAAAGTCGAGTTTGGCGAGGGCTACGAATTTGTGAGCACCGCCGAAGAGGCCGACGCCATCCTGATGCGCTCGACCGACCTGCACGGCTACGAGCTGCCCGAGGGCATCCGCGCCATCGCCCGCTGCGGCGCCGGCGTCAACAACATCCCCGTCGAGGAGTACGCCAAGAAGGGCGTCGTCGTCTTTAACTCCCCCGGCGCCAACAGCAACGCCGTTAAGGAGCTCGTCCTAGGCATGCTGGTGCTCTCGAGCCGCGGCGTGGTGCAATCGATGAACTGGGTGCGCGACAACGCCGACGACCCCGAGATTCAGGTCGATGCCGAGAAGGCCAAAAAGGCCTTTGTGGGCCGCGAGCTCAAGGGCAAGCGCATCGGCGTCATCGGCCTGGGCAACGTGGGCTCCAAGGTCGCCAACGCCTGCGTCGACCTGGGCATGGACGTTTACGGCTACGACCCGTTCATTTCCGTCGAGCACGCGTGGGTGCTGAGCCGCGAGGTGCAGCGTGTGGGCACGCTCGAGGATCTCTGCCGCGGCTGCGACTACCTCACCGTACACGTGCCCAGCAAGGCCGACACCATCGGCATGATCAGCACCCAGCAGATTAACCTGCTGGCCCCGGACGCCGTGCTGATCAACTACGCACGCGAGACCATCATTGACGAGGACGCCGTCGACGCCGCCCTGCGCGAGGGCAAGCTGAGCTGGTTTAGCTGCGACTTTGCCACGCCCAAGACCGTCAAGATGCCCAACACGTTTATCACCACGCACTCGGGCGCAGGCACCGGCGAGGCCGAGGCCAACTGCGCCGACATGGCCATCAGCGAGCTTAAGGATTACCTGGAGAACGGCAACATCGCACACAGCGTCAACTACCCCGCCTGCAGCATGGGCAAGGCACGCGCCGCAAGCCGCATCGCCTGCCTGCACGCCAACGTGCCCAACATGATCGGCCAGATCACGGCCATCCTTGCCAAGGACAACGCCAACGTGCAGCGCATGACCAACGAGTCCGCCGGCGAGAACGCCTACACCATGTTCGACACCGACGAGCACCTTGACACCAGTACCATCGAAGCACTCAAGCAGATTCCCTCGATGTATCGCGTGCGCGTGATCAAGTAGCGCCGGCTGATCTGACGGGCAGCTCCCCATGTGGCCTGCCCGTCACTGACATTGAATGCCCGCGGGGGCGCCTTTCGCACGAGAGGCGCCCCCGTTTTTGTGAGCGCTCCATTAAATGCACCGAGCCGCTTCTTGACATACAATTTGTATGTTGACCTAACTATCTGTGAGGTGCCTATGGTTGATACAGATTTTGCTTGGCGGCTTACGCAAGGGCTCGTGCGGATCGACAGTTCCGACCCAGGTGCGTATGAGGGCGAGATTGAACGCTATATCAAAGCGTTGGTTGAGGAACGGTTGGCGCAGCTGAGCCATCCGGTACTCGATACCGCGCAGATTGCAGAGCTCGAAGTACTCCCCGGACGCCGCAACCTTATGGTCACCGTGCCGGGCCAAAGCGACGAGCCACGACTCGTCTATATCTGCCATATGGATACCGTTACGCTGGGCGATGGCTGGGACGCGGACATTCCGCCGCTCGGGACGGTTGTGCGTAACGACAAACTCTATGGCCGTGGCGCCTGCGACATGAAGGGTGGCCTGGCCTGCGCCATTGCAGCACTGGTCCATACGCTCGAGCGCGTGGCGGCGGATGGCGCGTTGCCCCGCCGCGGCTTTTCGCTCATCTGCTCGGTCGACGAGGAAGACTTTATGCGCGGCTCAGAGGCCGCGATCGATGCTGGCTGGGTCGGCTCGCGTGAATGGGTGCTGGACACCGAACCCACCGACGGACAGATCCAGGTGGCGCACAAGGGGCGCACGTGGTTCGAGATTGAAATGGCTGGCGTAACGGCGCATGCGAGCCAGCCGTGGAAGGGCGCGGATGCCGTCGCCGCCATGGCCGAGGTCGTGTGTTCGCTCCGTCGCGCGTTTGTGGCGCTGCCCGCGCACGATGAGCTGGGGTCTTCGACCATCACGTTTGGCCAAATCGAGGGCGGATATCGCCCCTATGTCGTGCCCGACCGCGCCAAAGTCTGGGTCGACATGCGTCTGACCCCGCCGACCGATACGGCAGCCGCGACGCGCATGGTAGAGCAGGCCATCGCCGGCGCCGAAGCCGCCGTTCCCGGTTGCCATGGCAGCTACACCGTGACGGGCGACCGCCCCGCTATCGAGCGCGATCCGAGCTCTCCCCTTCTAGCTGCACTCAAGCGCGCAGCAGACGATACGACGGACGCGGACACGACCGTCGGCTTCTTTACCGGCTACACCGACACCGCCGTCATTGCCGGCAAGACAGGTAACCGCAATTGCATGAGCTACGGTCCCGGGTCGCTCGCGCTCGCGCACAAGCCCAACGAATATGTGCCCCACGCCGATATCGTTCGTTGTCAGCAGGTGCTAATCGCGCTCGCCGATAACGTGCTCTGGGACGCGAGCGGCCAAGTTGGGGCATAATAAGCCGCAAACAAACCGACTCGTGCGTTAGGACCGCCCATGAAAGCACTTCCGTTTCCCTGCATCCGCCCGGCTCAGGACCGCGTGCTCGAGGCGCTGCCTGCAATGGGCAGCATCCTGAGCGGCAACGATGCTCTGCGCGGAGCCATTGCCGATGGTCTGATGCTCAAGGACCCGGGTGCGGCGTATTACGTGTACGAATGCTCGGGCGAGCCGGGACGTGTGACGGGTGTCGTGGCGATCTGCCCGACGAGTGTACTTGCGGGCGGCAAGGGCGATGCCAGCGCTGACGTGGCCGCCGCTGCGCACGCGATCGCCGAACTCAAAGTTCAGCCGCGCCCCGTGTCGCTCTCCTACGAGGCGTCGCCCGTCATGGACATCATCTTGGGCGCCGCCAAAGAGGGCGCGTCTCTCTACGCCGTCACCGACCCCGCGGGCATTACGCACCGCGCGTGGGAGGTCAAGCGCGAGGACGCCGTCGGGGCCATCCGCGCTATGCTCGACCAAGCACCGGAGCCGGCACTGACCGACGACCCCGCCTACGCCGCCGCTCTGACCGGGGCGTCGCAGCTGCTGGCCGATGAGACCCGTGCCGCCGGAACGTACACCGGCAAGGAGCCGTTCAACTTTACCGTTGCCGTGCTCTTCCCCGCCGCGCAGGTCAGCGGCGCCGCGCCGCAGGTTCCGACAGGTCTGTTCACGCACCAGGTCGCGCGGTTCTAGCAAGACCAGACCGCCCAACACAAAAATCGGCAGCTCAACAAACAGGGGGCGGAGATGCAGCAGGTACATGCATCTCCGCCCCTTTTGCGTCGAGAAGTTATGCCGGCGACCCGCGCCGCCGCGCTCGCGTTATCCGCGCTGCGGACCTGCAGTAGCCACAAGCGGTTCAAGCCCCAGCTCGCGCGCGTAATCCTCCTGCGTAAAGACTTCGACCAGCTCAAACGTGTCGGATTCGTCGTCAAACGCAAAGTGCAGCACCGAGCAGTTGCCCGGCACGCGCTCGTGCTCGTCGGCCGCCGCTCCCCTCACGTGATCCAAAAACTCCTTGATGGCCGAGCCATGGCTTACCGCGAGCACGCACGTATGGTCCGGACGCTGCATAAGCTCGGTCAGCGTCGCCACCATGCGCTCGCGCACCTGCATCTGGCCCTCGCCGCCAAACTGGCGATAGAAGTCGCGCCACGGTCGCTCGGGCATGAGCATCACGCGCTCGGCCTCAAAGTCGCCAAAGAACCACTCACGCAGGCCGTCCAGGCGCTCGTACGCCAAGCCCGGCCACAAGTTGGCGATAGTCTGCTCGGTGCGATGAAGCGTGGAGGTGTAGGCATGATCGGGCTCAATGCCGCGCGCACGTAAAAACATGCCGGCGCGCGCCGCCTGGTCGCAACCCAACTGCGTGAGCGGCGAGTCACTCCAACCCTGAATGATGCGCTTAAGGTTGAATATTGTCTGCCCATGACGAACCAGATACAGGTCTTTATTCATAGGGGTCCTTTCGTTCGTTACCAATCAAGGAGCGAAAACGCCCCGTCGCAATAGCCAAAATGAAGCACGGCTCCGTTGTCGGGTAGCTCTCCCCTGCCAGTCACATACTCAAGAAACTCTTGGCAGGCTGAGCCGTGGGAAACCGCCAGCACGCAGTCGTGCTGCGGCCTGGCCATGATGCGGGACAGCGCCGCGACCATGCGCGACTGAAGCTGCACTTCCGACTCGCCGCCAAAGGCCACCGGATAATCGCCCCAGGGCTGCGGCGGCATATCGCGATTTGATGTACCCTCCAGCGAGCCCAAATGCCACTCGCGTAGGTCATCGACCAGCTCTATCGAGCGGCCCTCACCAGCAATTAGCTCAGCCGTACGCCGCGCCCGGCCCAACGGGGAGGAATACACACGGTCAAAGGTCACGCCACGCGCCTCAAACGCCGCGCGCGTCGCCAGCGCCTGCTCGCGCCCGCGCGCCGTAAGCGGCGAATCGTGCCCACCTTGCAAAATATTCTGCACATTGAGCTCAGTCTGCCCATGCCGCACCAAATACAAATCTGCCACACGCCCTCCTCTCGCACCACCGCAAAGGGGACAGGCACCTTTGTGGTGGTTTACCGCCGGATCACACCGCGGTGACGCTCAACTACACCAGCACGTCGGCGAGCGAACGCTTGGGTACGTGGTGCACCTGTGCCTCGTCGCGCCAATAATTGATGGAGCCATCGGGGTTGGAATCGATCGCATCGATCACCTGTATCTCGGCCGGAACGCCAAAGGCCATGATCAGCTTGAGCTCATACTTGTCGTTATCGAGCCCCATGGCATCGATCGCATGGGGCGTAAAGGCCTTGAACATGCAGGCTGCCACCTCGGGCGTGGCGCTGCGGGCGGCGAGCATCATCGTCTGCGCGGCAATGCCTGTGTCGACATCGGTAATGGGAGCGGCGGGCTTGCCCGGAACGGCGCGCTCGGCCAGAATCGCGATGTAGCCGGTCGGGCGCTCGCCCTCGGCAGGACCCGGCCAATCCTTAAGTGCGCCGGCCCATGCGAGCTCGTCAAATACACGCGCGCAATCCTCGGCACCGCTCACCACATGAAGACGAAGACGCTGAGCATTGGCACCACACGGGGTCAGGTGCGCCAGCTCCGCCAGCTCGAGCAAAAACTCGCGCGGCACGCGCATGGACTCGTCAAAACGGCGGCACGTGCGGGCGCGGCGAACCAACGCATCAAACGCGTCCAAGCCGAGCTTTTCGCAACCCTGCTCTGCCATCGATTCGACACTCGACGGTGCCTCGGGAACTGCTTCGTTCATAGGGACCCCCAATACAAGCCAATTGTCCTTAGGAAAATCTATCCTAAAACGTAGGCAATAACGAACAGGGCTGCAATGTTCTACACCTGTTGAATAGAAAATCGCGACGTGGGGAACAGCGGAAACAATTCAGGGCCTTTGGGTTACGTTTCGCCCTCCCCGACCCATACGCCAGCGCCTTTAGGCGATACTGGTTGTAACGATCAAGGCTTACGCCGCACGGAAAGGAGACATTACGGGCATCTTTAAGAACGATGACCAAAAATCGAGCCAGTTTGGATTTGACGAGAAAAGCATGGCGGGCAAAGCCGTCAAGGCCGTACGCTGGATTTACGCCATCACGGGCGTCATGGCGCTCATTGCTGGTATCGCGCTGCTTTTTGCACCCGCCAAGTCCCTCGTCTTTTTGACGACTGTCCTGGGTTTTTACTTTGTAATCACCGCTGCCATCAGGCTGTTCACTGCCATTTTTGAGCCGCTGCTGCCCACCGGCTGGCGCGTGACGAGCATCATCTCCAACCTGCTCATTATCTTGGGCGGCGTCATAATCCTGCGCAACCAGGCCTTCTCGACCGCGACGCTCACCACGATGGTGGTTATCGTGGCCGGCTTTGGCTGGATTGTCGAAGGTGTCATGTCCATTCTGGAGTCCGAGCTTTCGTCCAACCGCGCCCTCGCCATCCTGAGCGGCGCGCTCTCCATCATCGCCGGCATGTTCGTGTTTATCTATCCGCTGTGGTCGGCCAAGATGCTCGTCATCTTTAGCGGCGCCGCGCTGCTGGTGTTTGGCGTAACGCTGATTGTTCGTGCTATTCAATTTGGCAAACTGGTGCACTAGATGCCACGAACGCTCTTTATTGATGCAGACGCTTGCCCGGTCACGCGCGAGTCGATTGACTGCGCGCGGCGGGCGGGCGTCGCCGTTGTTATCGCCGGCAACAGCACGCAAAACTTGGAACGGCACATTCGCCGCGACGACCCGCGCGATGCCGAGCACGCGCGACGCGGCTTTTGGGTCACGACACTCGATGTGAGTGTGGGCGCCGACAGCGCCGACTTTGCCATTGTCGAACGCCTGCAGGCGGGCGACGTGGTCGTGACGCAGGACATTGGCTTGGCGAGCATGGTGCTCGGGCGCGATGCCGCCGCCATCGGTGTGCGCGGGCGCGTCTACGACAAAGCGACCATCGACATGCAGTTGTTTATTCGCCACGAGGAAAAGAAGGTGCGACGCGCCGGCGGACGCACTCGCGGACCGGCGGCATTTACCAGCGAAGACCGGGCTCGCTTTAAGCGCAACCTCACCGAGCTGCTGCACCAACCAAGGTAGATTTTTGGGACACTCCCGAAAATCTACCTTTTTGTCTTGGGCAGTCTGAGCGCTCGGAATCCATGGCTCAACAAAAAAACGGGCTTCAAAATGCCGTGCGTCGCCGCATTGCGCAGGCGCCGAGCATGGCTATTTGAAGCCCATTTTTTAGGCCTACTTAGAGGCCGAAGGCGGATAGGATAAGGCCCCAGCCGGCGCCGATGACGTACATCATGACCAGGAACACGGCGTTTTCACGAGCGCTGCGGTTGGTGCGGAACAGGACAAGATAGCCCACGCCGGCGGAAATGAGCGTGCCGGCGAGCATCGGCGCCAGCTGTAGCGCGCCCTCCAGGTACAGCTGCGTAATGACCACGCTGGCCGAGCAGTTGGGGATCAGGCCGACGAGTGCCGAGCCCAAGACAGCGAGCGTCTCGTTGCCACGCAGGAACTGCTCGATCGCGGACTCTCCGAAGGTCTCGAGCACGGCGACCAGGACCAGCGTCACCAGGAAAATAAAAACCGAAACCTGCACGGTGTGCGAGATCGCGCTGCGGATAATCGACAGGACGGGCGCACCTTCGTGGGAGTGACCGTGGTCGTGCCCATGGCCGTGGTGGTGCTCATGCTCGCCCGTGTGACCGTGGTCATGGCTGTGTCCGTGGTCGCGCTCGTGTTCATCTTCATCATCATCGCAACCGCAATGGTCGCGCTCGCATAACTCGTGGATGTGGTCGGCGCTCACGCCCGCCTCGGCCACTTCATCAATGATGTCGCCCCCGGTATGGTCGTCGTGCGCGCAGTTCACATGAACCGGATTGGCAGCGGTCCCCAGCACGGTACGGCGAATCGCCGCATGCGCGCGGGCATTACTACGAAGGCCGCGGATGGCCGCGTCCACGATAAAGCCCGTGACCAGCGCGATCAGTGCCTTCGAAGCCAAAAGCATCGCCATGGTCTGCACGGGCACCTGCTCGGCGAGCAACAGCGGCAGCATCTCGTCGGAGGTCGAAAGGAACACCGCCACCAACGTGCCCAAGGTCACGACACGGCCGGCGTACAGCGTTGCTGCCATGGCCGAAAATCCGCACTGCGGCACAATGCCCAGCAGCGAGCCAACCACGGGACCCGCAGCGCCGGCGCGCTTGATGGCGCCGTTGACGCGGTCGCCCGCAACGTGCTCCAAGGTCTCGAGGGCCAGATACGTCACCAACAAAAACGGCGCCAGCGAGAGCGTGTCCTTGCCGGCGTCGAGCAGAATATCAATCAGCAAATCCATGACGGATGGAACCTTTCATGTCTTTCGGCAGCATTGTAAAAGTCCTAGCGGTCAACTAGGGTATTGTAGTTGTCCTAGGCGCAATGCCAATAGTTGCCCATGGTAAACTATCATCTCGCCACATCTCAATGAACCCGAGCCGCGCGGTGCGGCCCGTCCAAGGAGCAGTTATATGAACGTTTCACAAGCACTCGAATACGAGCGTCAGCCGTTTATTCCCATGTTTATCTATGGCGATCACGGCGCCATGGAATCCGAGCGCCAGAAGGGCGAGGAGGCCCTTAAGGTGCTCGAAACCGAGTACTTTACCGCCGAGGGCTACCCCAGCTTCGACTTTGCCACCGTGCGCGACCTGGCTGACCGCAACCGCGACCTGTGCGACCAGATTGGCGAGGCACGCCTGCGCAACGTGACACCCGCGACGCTTTCGCGCGGCCTGTCCGATGCCGACACCTGCGCCGCCATCGGCAAGATGCAAAAGCGCACCGCCGCGTCCGTTATGCGCGAAATCCGCGGCGACCGCGACGCGCTCGGCGTGGCCTACGCCCGCAAGCCCATCCAGGGCACCGTGCTCGGTATCGACATCGAGACCACCGGCCGTGCACCCGAGCGCGGCTACATCATCAACGTGGGCTGGGAGATCATGGAGCTCACCAGCGACGCCGTCCCGCATGACGCCGAGGCACACTACTGCGGTCTGCCCGACATCTACCGCGGCGAGGATGTGCCGTTGTCGAATATCCACCACATCACCCGGAACGACATCGACGGCAAAAAGCCGTTCCGCGAGAACAAGGAACTGCAGAAGCAGCTGCTCAAGCTTATGAAGAAGTACCCGTACATGGCGCATAACGCCGCGTTCGAAGACAGTTGGTTCAAAATTCATCTGGACGGTTACGCCGAGGCACGCCGCGCCGGCAAGATTATCGTCATCGACTCGCGCCAGATCTGCCGCAGCTTGGACGCCGACGTGCGCTCGCTCCCCCGCGAGTCCGCGCCCGCCGCGCTCGAGAACTGGGCGCGCCGCCGTGGCACCCTCGCCGCCGATGCCAACGAGCAGCATCTGGGTCTGGACGCCACCGCCCTCATGCTCCGCCCGGGTCAGGCCGAGTTCAACCTCAAGAACCTATTCGCGAAATAACCGATCCATCTGCGGGAGCGCCTGCCAGGCACAGCGCAATCCGTCTGGGCACACCGACACGCAGTAAACTAGGGCGCAGCCTTATGGCTGCACCCTAGTTTTCATCAAAACGAGCAAATACGCGTGCTTCACATAGCCGGCAGGTTGGCCCACCTACATTTTTCGAGTTGTTCGGCCAGCTGAACCACTAGTCAAGGCCCCTTGAACCGCAATCGAAGCTAAAATCGCCTTAATTTCGCAACCAAGCCCCATAAATCTACCTGAATCAATTCGAATAGGACGTTGCGATCGCACCATTTGTATAGGATAAGGCCGAATAACTCAAATTATGTTGGTGAGGCATCTGAGCGGTCGGCAAAAACGCTTAGAAGCTACGAATCCGCAACTAAAGTTCATCAAAAAGGGGCAGCCGGCAGAAACCTCCCCAGCCAAAGCTGCTCCCTCAATACGACAGCTCAAAAACCCACCGTTCGCAGAAGATAAGCCGCGCCCCAATACCGTTGCCCGAAGTTTCGGGCGTATGCGGCGTCCGCTATGCCATCATGCGCGTATGGGAATCATTCTGTCACATACCACGGCACGCGCTGTATACCAAACAGCCAACTCGCTCGCAAGCTACGCGACCGGTCCCATACCTATGGAAAAGATCAGGGTGTCTGCGCCGACCACGTCCGACCTGGAAGCGGCACGAGCATGGCTCAACAGAAAGAATGTCGATTCTGAACGTATCCATGTGCTGACGTTTTCCAATAATGCCAAAAGGCACCGCAAGGGCTGCATCTGCCACTGCACGCGCTATACGTTTGATGCAGAAAGCTACCTAGAACTCGAGCCGAACGTCTACATCGTCGATATCAAGCTGTGCGCGTTAGAAGCAACAGCCGACCTCAACCTTTCGGAGCTCGTTGAGTATTACTTTGAAATCTGCGGCTCCTACGCGCTTGGAACGTCCGACGAAACTCAATATCGCGAGCGCCCAGCCCTAACCAGCGTTGAAGAGCTCAGAGCCTTCTTTTCAGAGGCACCGGGGTATCGTGGATCTAATAAAGCACTTAAGGCACTTTCTTATGTACACGAAGGCTGTCGCTCCCCACTCGAAACGGCGTTTGTCATGATGCTGACAATGCCCAAGTCAATGGGTGGCTTAGCCATACGCGCTATCAAAACGGATTATCCGATCCCAGTCCCCAAAAGATACGCCGCCCTAACGCGACGGACGGTTTTCTACCTCGACGCGCTGCTCGAAAATTCGATGACCGATATCGAATACAACGGCTTTTACCACGACGAACCCGAGCAGCAATCAATTGACGAGGAGCGCCGAAACACGCTGCGAAACATGGGATATGCCGTTATCACAGTTAATCGTCATTCGTTTTTCAAGCAGTCCGCTTTTAAACGGGTCATGGAAGCGATTCGCATTCGCGAGAAGATATGGCCCGGTCGACTCCCGGATAACTTCGCCATCCTGCAAGAAACTCTTCGTCAATTTGTCTTGCGGCGCTACTTCGAATACGGTCGCCGCGTCCTGGAGACACTCAAAGAAGAAGAGGCCGCCAAGCGCGAAATTGCAAGCCAATATCCGCAAGCTGATGACCCGAGCATCAACGATGTGCCCGAACCCGACGACATGCAACACGTCGGGGCCCTTGCTGAGGAAATCAATGGGGCTTGGGAATGCGACATGTTCGCAAAAATCGATGAAAACCGCACGGAAGACGACACGATTATTGATCTAATTGAGAATTCGCTCTTCTAAAGGCGATCTCTGCGGATGTCCACCTACATTTTTCGACTTATTCGGCCACCGATGTGCCAGATTGGCTGCAGCAATGCTCAATATAACTTTAGATAAAACTGATTCTGCAGGAACTCCCGTAGAGGAAGAACTGATTCTCGCGGTATTTGACACGATAAAGTACAA
>WGSQ01000045.1 GCA_014871605.1 Collinsella sp.
GAAGGATAGATTTCCGGACTGTTGGCAAACAGGAGTGTCCCCAAGTGCCGGCAGAAAAGGAACGTCCCCAAGTGCCGACAAAAAAGGAACGTCCCTAAGTGCCGGATTAGTATTCGATGCCTTGGCGGGCTAGGAGGCCTTCGTCGAAGTAGTGTTTGACGGGGCGCATTTCGGTGACTAGGTCCGCAAGGTCGGCGAGCGGCAGCAGGCCGCGGCCGGTTAGCACGAGCTCCGTGGTGGCGGGCTTTATCGCAATCAGTTCCTCGACATCCTCTCGCGCCCCAAAGCAGCCTTCGTCTTGTCCTTGCCGTCTCCCGTATAGATTTGAACCTTGCCGACTTCCAGTGATGCCATATCTGTCCTTTCGTGCCCGGCGTCGGTTTATCGCCGTCCGGGTTGGGTATTCTAGATAGCATTATCAACCCCAGTAGATGGAGTTCAAGCAGATGGAGATGGATGACAACAAACGTAGACGGAATATGATCCTCTACGTGCTCATCGCCTTCGTCGTCTACCTCGTGCTCTCGACCGTTCTGTTCCCCAACATCGGTCACACGCAGCAGATTACGAAGACCGATTACTCGACGTTTGTCAAGGCGCTCGATAAGAAGAGTGTCGACAAGGTCGAGTACAACACGGACGATTACTCGATTTATTACACCAAGAAGGGCGAGGACGAGAACATCGCCTATAAGACGACCGGTGTGCCGAACGATGCGGGCTTTACCGATCGCGTGCTTGAGTCTGGCGCTTCGCTGGAGTCGGTCGTTCCCGATAAGAACTCGGGTTTGACGACCTACTACCTGCTCACACTCATTCTTCCCATGGCGATTTTCTTCCTCATCGGTTGGTGGCTCAACCGCCGCATGAAGAAGGCTATGGGCGATGACGGCCCGTCGATGAACTTTGGCGGCGGCGGTTTTGGCGGCGGCGGACTGGGTAAGTCCGGCGCGCGCGTGATCGCCTCCAAGGACGTGGGCGTGACCTTTAAGGACGTCTCCGGCCAGGAAGAGGCCAAGGAGTCTCTCAAGGAGGTCGTCGACTTTCTGGAGAAGCCGCAGCGCTACGAGGAGATCGGCGCCAAGCTGCCGCGCGGTGCTCTCCTTGTTGGCCCTCCGGGTACCGGTAAGACCCTGCTTGCCAAGGCTGTTGCCGGCGAGGCCGGTGTTCCGTTCTTTAGCATTTCGGGATCTGAGTTCGTTGAGATGTTTGTTGGTCGCGGCGCTGCAAAGGTTCGTGACCTGTTTAAGCAGGCCAAGGAAAAGGCCCCGTGTATCGTCTTTATCGATGAGATCGATACCATCGGTAAGAAGCGCGATGGCGGCGGCTTTAGCGGCAACGACGAGCGCGAGCAGACGCTCAATCAGTTGCTGACCGAGATGGATGGCTTCGATAACCACAAGGGTATCGTTGTCCTTGCCGCAACCAACCGTCCCGACAGTCTCGATCCCGCTCTACTGCGCCCCGGTCGTTTTGACCGCCGCATCCCCGTTGAGCTGCCCGATCTGACCGGCCGCAAGAACATCCTCGAGCTGCATGCCAAGAGCGTGAAGACCGAGCCGCCGATCGACCTGACCGCGATTGCCCGCGCCACGCCCGGTGCCTCGGGCGCCGACCTGGCCAATATCATCAACGAGGGCGCCCTGCGCGCCGTTCGCGAGGGTCGCAAGCGTGCAACCCAGGACGACTTCGAGGAGTCGGTGGAGGTCGTCATTGCCGGTCAACAGCGTAAGTCCACGGTGCTGTCCGACCACGAGAAGCAGGTCGTTTCTTATCACGAGATCGGCCATGCCATCGTCGCTGCCCGCCAGAAGGGCTCTGCGCCGGTCACGAAGATCACCATCGTGCCGCGCACGAGCGGTGCTCTTGGTTATACCATGCAGGTCGAGGAGGACGAGCGCTTCCTGACGACGCGCCAGGAGGTCTTGGACAAGCTCGCTGTCTATTGCGGTGGCCGCGCAGCCGAGGAGCTCATCTTTGGTGAGATGACGACCGGCGCCGCCAACGATATCGAGCAGGCCACCAAGCTCGCCCGTAATATGGTGACGCGCTTTGGTATGTCCGACGAGTTTGGCATGATGGCGCTCGGTACCGTGCAGAACGCGTATCTCAATCAGGACACGTCGCTCACGTGCGCCCCCGGTACGGCCGAGCGTGTGGACGCGATTGTCGCCAAGCTGATCGAGGATGCGCACGACCGCGCTTTGCAGATTCTGAAGGAGAACAAGTTTAAGCTCCACGAGCTGGCTCGTTATCTGTATAAGAAGGAGACCATCACGGGCGAGGAGTTCATGAACCTCCTCACGCGCGAGAATCCGCTGATGCCCAAGCAACAGTAATACTAGTTGCGCAGTGTCAATCGCCCCATTTGAGTGTCCATCTCAAATGGGGCGTTTTGCGTGGGGAGTGTTGTATATGAAGATCGTGGTGAGCGCCTGTTTAATGGGCGAGAGCTGCAAGTATAACGGGCTCGACAACTATCATCGAGAGCTGATCGAGGCTTGCGAGCGCACGGGGACCGAGGTCCTCTTGGTGTGCCCTGAGGTCTTTGGCGGCCTGCCCACGCCGCGCAAGCCGTCCGAGATTGTGAACGGCGAGGTCCGTACCTGCGGGGGTACCTCGGTCGATCGCGAGTTTCGCCTGGGTGCCCAACGCGCGCTCAATATGTGCGAGCAGGCGGGTGGGCCGTCCGAGATTTCCGCGTGCATTTTGCAGGATCGTAGTCCGTCGTGCGGCGTGGGCCATATCTACGACGGATCCTTCAGCGGCACGCTCACAACGGGTAACGGTGTCTTCGTTGACCTGCTCCTGCGCCACGGCTACCGCGTGATCCCGGCAAGCGAATTCGACTCGAGCATGTTACAGCAATAAAAAACCGCCACAAAGGAACTGTCCCCTTTGTGGCGGTTTTGGCCGGTTAGGCCAGGATAGAGTGGCCGTAGGCGTTGGCGGCCTTGATGGCGGCGGCGAACTTCTCGTCGGTGAAGGGCTCAGGGTTGCCCTGCTTCCACTCGTTGGTGGCGTGCGCGTATTCGCACAGGGCAGGGATGTCGGCCTCGGAAAGCCCGACCTGCTCAAGCGTCACGGGCAGGCCCATCTGCTTGTTAAAGGCGGCGTAGCGCACAAGGTTCTCGGTATCGCCCGTATAGGCAAACAGGACGAGCACGCCCAAGCTCACGACCTCGCCGTGCAGATAGGTTCCCTCGCGCGCAATGCTGCACGTCGCATTGTAGAACGCGTGCGCCACGCTCGAGTTGTAGTAGTAATCGTTTTGGTTGGTCAGGTTCGAGACATAGCCCGTGTTGACCACGATGTCGAGCGCGATCTGCTTTACGGCCTCGGTCGACAGGTCTTGGCGCGCGTCCTCAAGACCCTGGACGCCATAGGTAAACAGCGGCTCGGAGCAGGTGTGGGCGAGTGCCAGGCCAAGACCGGCGGTGTGCTCCAAATTACCGGCGCTCGTGGCGTACTCGACCTCGGGCTGCTTAGACAGGGCATCGCCCACGCCGGCCCAGAAGTACTCTGCCGGTGCCTCGGCGATGATCTTGGGGTTGATGAAGATGTGCGCCGGTCGGTTGGGGTACGAATAGCCCTCGAGCGAGCCATCGTCATTGTAGACAACGGCAATGGCGGTCGCGGCCGAGCAGTTGGAGCAAATCGTCGGTACGGTAAAGACGATCTTCTTGAGCTCGATGGCTGCGGTCTTCACGGTGTCGAGCGCCTTGCCGCCGCCGCATGCGATGAGCACGTCGGCTTCCTGGCAGGCAGGGGAGTTCACGACCTTGGCGATATTGGCACGCGTACTGTTGGTGCCATAGACGCGCGTCTCCAGGACCTCGACATCGGTACCTTCAAGTGCCGCCTCGATTCCCGGCAGCGCCGCAGCCAGGGCTCGCTTGCCGCCGATGATGGCGACCTTGGTCGCTCCGTACTCGGCCAGTGCGGCGGGCAGCTCGGTAAAGCAATCCTCGCCAACGGTATAATCACTCATTCCAATCGTGCGCATGGCAACCTTCTTTCTTTCGATAAAGTGCTTTCAGGTATTTTGCTCCTAGAGAAGGTCCACAGCCGCGAGAAATTTCGAACGTATAAAACCAGTGTTGAGGGTTTTTCGCCGGCGCGGAACGTGCTAGCATACTCCGCATAAGCGTTGATGGGGACGAGTAGTCGGCCGTCCACATGTTACAGAGAGCGGGGAGCGCTGAGAACCCGTGCATGCGACCGATGAAAATCACCCCGGAGCTGCGGTCCCAACGGACGCGTCGCACAGGCTCGTCTTAGTAGATATCGCCGAGATGGTCGTCGATACAGGCCAGCCGAGTAACGGATGCGAGCGCGCGAATACGCGGGCGAGGGCATCTAAGCTGGGTGGTTAAACGAAGAGCTTTTGCGGGCGTACAGTCCGTTTTGTGGCGCTTCGTCCCAGCTTGTAGGGACGGGCGCTTTTTTGGTGCCCAACGGGCGTGCGCGCCCACGACATGAAAGGGGTACCGTGGCAAACGAGTACAAGCAGACGATGAATCTGCCCAAGACCGGTTTTCCCATGCGTGCCGGTCTTTCCAAGTCCGAGCCCAAGCGACTCAAGGACTGGCAGGACAACAAGGTCTACGAGCAGGTTCTGAAGAAGAACGAGGGTCACAAGAAGTTCGTGCTGCACGACGGCCCTCCGTACGCCAACGGCCCGATCCACATCGGCCACGCCATGAACAAGATCTCCAAGGACATGATCAACCGTTAGTGGATGATGCAGGGCTATGAGGTTCCCTATGTTCCCGGTTGGGACTGCCATGGCCAGCCGATCGAGCATAAGGTCGAGGAGAAGCTCGGCACCGAGAAGTTCAACCAGACCTCCACGGCTAAGATCCGCGAGCTTTGCAACAAGTTCGCTGTCGAGAACATCGAGCTGCAGAAGGCCGGCTTCCGTCGCCTGGGCGTGCTTGGCGACTGGGACAACCCCTACCTGACGCTCTATCACCAGCATGACGCTGCCGACATCGAGGTCTTCAAGGCCATGTTCGATAAGGGTATGATCTATCGCGGTCACAAGCCCGTCCATTGGTGCAAGCACTGCCATACCGCACTCGCTGAGGCCGAGATTGAGTACTCCGACGAGACGAGCCCCTCCATCTTCGTGCGCTTTGAGATGACCTCCAAGCCCGCCGGCCTCGAGAACTTCGACGGCCCGGTTGACTTCATCATCTGGACGACCACCCCGTGGACCATCCCCTCCGACCAGGCCGTTTCCCTCAAGCCCGGCGCCGCCTATGTCGCCGTTGAGCACGATGGCCGTGCCGAGGTCATGCTCGAGGACCTGGCTCCCAAGTGCTGTGAGGAGTTTGGCTGGGAGTACACCCCGGTTGTGGTCGACGGCAAGCCCTATGTGGTTCCCGCCGAGACCTTCCATCACATTCACTATAAGCAGCCGATCTTTGACGGTGTCGAGGGCGTTGCGCTGTTGGCCGATTACGTCGGCGTCGATGACGGTACCGGTATCGTCCACAACTCGCCCGGCCACGGCGTCGACGATTACTTTGCCTGCCTCAAGGAGGGCATCACCGACATTTGCATGCCGGTCGATGACGACGGCAAGTTCTACACCGGCGAGGAGTTTGGCACCGGTGGCCCCTTCAGCGGCATGGATACCGACGAGGCCAACCCGCACATCATCGAGTTCCTGCGCGAGCGCGGCACCCTGGTCCTCGAGAAGAAGATCACGCACAGCTATCCGCACTGCTGGCGCTGCAAGCACCCGGTGCTCTTCCGTGCTACCGACCAGTGGTTCGTCTCGATGGACAAGACCGGTTTGCGCGAGCAGGCTGGCAAAGAGGTCCGCGAGAACGTCAAGTGGTATCCGGCCCACGCGGCAAACCGCATCGGCGCCATGGTCGAGCAGCGTCCCGACTGGTGCATCAGCCGTCAGCGCAACTGGGGCGTGCCTATCCCCAGCTACACCTGCGCCGACTGCGGCGAGAAGGTCATGAACGACGCCACGCTCGACGCCGTCATCAAGCTCTTCCACGAGAAGGGCTCCGACGCCTGGTTCACCGACGCTCCCGAGAGCTACCTGGGCGAGGCCTGCGTCTGCCCCAAGTGCGGCGGTCATCACCTCAAGGCCGATAAGGACATCCTCGACGTGTGGTGGGATTCCGGCGTGTCCTGGAAGGCCGTCTGCGAGTATCGCCCCGAGCTTGAGTACCCGGCTGACGTGTATCTCGAGGGCTCCGACCAGCATCGCGGTTGGTTCCAGAGCTCGCTGCTCACTTCGGTGGGCGCCAACGGCCATGCTCCCTACAAGGCGGTCGTCTCGCAGGGCTTCACGCTCGACGGCCAGGGCCGCAAGATGTCCAAGTCGCTCGGCAACGTCATCGACCCCAATAAGGTCTGTGACGAGATGGGCGCCGACATCATCCGCCTGTGGGTTGCTTCCGTTGACACCAGCTCCGACGTGTCCATCGACCACGAGATTCTCGCTCGTACGTCCGATGCCTATCGCCGTTTCCGCAACACGCTGCGCTTCTTGCTCTCCGAGCTCGAGGGTCAGTTTGAGCCCGAGACCGACGGCGTCGCCTTTGCCGACCTGCTGCCGCTCGACAAGCTCATGGTTGCCCGTCTGACCCAGGTCCAGGCCGAGGTCGACGACGCCTACGCCAGCTATGAGTTCCCGCGCGCCTACCGTGCGCTCTATGACTTCGTGGTTACCGAGCTTTCCAACGTGTATCTCGACGCCCTGAAGGATCGTCTGTACTGCGACAAGCCCGGCTCGCTCGAGCGCCGCAGTGCCCAGACCGTGCTGGCCGAGCTCTTCTCGATGCTCATGCGCGACCTGCAGCCGATCCTGTCCTACACGGTCGATGAGGCCATGGCCTATGCGCCCGCCGGCTGCGTCGATCACCAGAAGTACGCCGCGCTGCTCGATTGGTACAAGTCGCCCATCACGGTCGACGAGGCCAATGAGTTTGAGGGCGTGCTCGAGGCTTCGCTCGAACTCCGTAGCGCCGTGACCAAGGCCCTTGAGGATGCCCGTTCTGCCGGCACCTTCACTAAGAGCCAGCAGGTCCGCGTCAAGGCGGTCGTTCCCGCCGAGATGTACGCGCTGCTGACTGGTGACAAAGCGGTCGACCTGGCCGAGTTCTACATCGTCTCCGATGTTGAGCTGACTCAGGGCGAGGAACTCTCCGTTGCCATTGAGGCCGCCGAGGGCGAGTGCTGCGACCGTTGCTGGAACTACCGCACCACCGTCGGCGAGTACAACGGCCACGCGCATATCTGTAAGCGCTGCGCTGACGCGCTGTAGGTTACGGCGTTCGTAGAACGCCGTAACCTACCGACGCTGCAAACGCCCCTAAGCGGCAATCTGACTTTCAATCGTCGGTCGCGTACCAAAGTACGCTTCCCTCCTCTTTCACGTCACCTTGCTCGCTTAGGGACGTTTTCGCTGTTGGTGGCGGCAACGCGGCTTTTCCATTGTTGGAACTAGAGCCTTCTCTTTCGACCTGTGCTCTTAGTCGAAAGCTATTTAGCGACATTCCGTTATTCGGAATGTCGCTTTTGTTTTGTGCTGGTTATTTCGCTTGCGTTGGTGGATATGTCGTGCGCTCTGCGTATGGCAATATAAGATGGTTAATTGCGTTCAACGGAATTCGATGATCTTGAGGGTAGGGGATTGATTTGGGTCGTGCTGGGGATATGACGCCGCCTTTGCGTTGGCGGTTGGGAGTTGCTGGTGGGGTAGCGCTCGTTGTGCTGCTTGTTGACCAGCTGACCAAGCTTGCGGTTCGTGCCGTGGGCGAAGCTTTGCATGTGACTGTTATCCCCGGTGTGATCGACTTTCTATTTGTCCGCAATATCGGAGCCGCCTTTAGCATGGGCGAGGGTCATGGCGTCGCGTTCGCTGTGTTGGCGCTTGCGGTCATTGTCGCCATTGCCGTGTACTTGCTCCGTGCGCCTCAGCTCGCTCGTCTTGAGGTGGTGGGCATGGCTATGGTCGCGGGCGGCGCCATTGGCAACGCAATCGACCGTCTGACTTTTGGCTTTGTGACCGATTTTATTGCCACCACCTTCATCGACTTCCCCGTCTTTAACGTGGCCGATATCGGCATCACCGTAGGCGTCGTGCTTGCCCTTATCGGCTACATGTTCTTGAGCCCTGCGGCCCGCGAAGTTGATGCGACTGCCGAGCTCAATGCCCGTGATGAGGCACGCGCCAAGCGCAAAGCCAAGCAGCGTGGGGAGCGTGCCCGCAAGATTCGCGAAAGGAATGAGCGCTAATGGCCGACATCCATATCCTTGTTGCCGACGATTGCGCTGGCCAGCGTCTCGATGCCTATCTGGGCGCCAATGACGGCTGCCCTACGCGCTCTGCCTGCGCTCATCTGATCGAGGGAGGCGCCGTTGCCGTCAACGGTGAGACTTGTCTCTCTAAAAAGTACGCCTTGCGAGCCAGCGACCGTATTGCGGTTGATCTGCCCGAGCCTCACGATCCGACCGATGTGATTCCTGAGGCCATCCCGCTCGATATTCGCTATGAGGACGACTACCTCATTGTGCTCTCCAAGCAGCGTGGCCTGGTGTGCCATCCTGCCCATGGCCATGAGAGCGGCACACTTGCCAATGCTCTGGTTTATCACTGCGGCATCGACCATCTGGGGACCGTGCAGGGTGAGGATCGCCCCGGTATCGTGCATCGTTTGGACCGCGATACCTCTGGCCTTATGCTCGCGGCCAAGGACGACGACACACAGCGCGCGCTTCAAAATCTCATTCGCACGCGCACGCTCGATCGTCGCTATATCACGCTTGTCCACGGGCACATCGCCATGGACGAGGGCACCATCAATACCGGTATTGCCCGATCGACGCGCGACCGCGTCAAGATGGCGATTTCGGACGACCCCTTTGCCCGTCAGGCCATCACGACCTTTAAGGTCCTCGAGCGCTTCGATTCCACGCGTTTCGACGACGGCTATACGCTCGTCGAGTGCCACCTGTTTACGGGCCGCACACATCAGATTCGCGTGCATATGCGCCATATCAACCACGCCTGCGTGGGCGATCCGCTCTACGGTAAGTGCGATGCGCGTGCCGATCAGGGTCTGACCAGGCAATTCCTTCATTCTTGGCGCGTCGCATTCGACCATCCCGTGACGGGGGAGCGCATTGAGTGCCGTGATGAGCTGCCGTGGGATCTTGCCGCGGTTCTTGACGACCTGGCCCCGCGCTCGCTCGGTCGCACGGCCGTTGGAGATGAAATCGTTCCGCAGCTCGGTCTTCTCGAAGCCTAGCCAGTATTAGGTGGTTTCTTGAACTCGGTAAGCCTGCGGTAAGATATACGATTGTTTACGTTACGCGTTGCTGGGAGCCTGCATGCTCGCCTTTTTACAAACCAACACACCCATCGTGATCTTCAACCAGATTGTCGTCACGCTGCTCACGGTCTGCTTTCTGTACCAGGTGGTCTTCTTTGTCATTGGCGCTCTTCGTGGCGAGGTCGCGCCTCCCAAGGCCAAAAAACTCCATCGCTATGCCTTTTTTATCGCGGCGCATAATGAGGAGGCCGTGATCGCCAACCTCGTTCGCTCCATCAAGGACCAGGATTATCCGTCCGAGCTCATCGAGGTTTTCGTGGTCGCCGATGCCTGCACCGACAACACGGCGCAGCTCGCGCGCGAGGCCGGTGCCATTGTTTACGAGCGCAATGACCTGGCCCGCAAGGGCAAGAGCTGGGTCATGGACTTTGGCTTCGACCGCATTCTCAACGAGTATCCCGACACGTTTGAGGGCTACTTTATCTTCGATGCCGATAACGTTATCTCCCGCGATTATGTTTCCAAGATGAATGATGCCTTTGACCAGGGCTTCCATGTGGTCACGAGCTATCGCAATTCCAAGAACTTCGGCAGCTCGTGGATCTCGGCTGCTAATGCCACGTGGTATCTACGCGAGGCGCGCTTCCTCAACAACGCGCGTAATATCTGCAAGACGTCCTGCGCTGTTTCGGGTTCGGGCTACCTCATCTCCGCCAGCGTTATCGAGGGCATGCACGGTTGGCAGTTCCACACGCTGACCGAGGACATTCAGTTCACCACGTTCTGCGCCATTCACGGCATTCGCATTGGCTATGCGCCGGCGGAGTTCTTTGACGAACAACCCGTGACGTTTAAGGCGTCCTGGAAACAGCGCATGCGTTGGACCAAGGGCTTCTACCAGGTGTTCTTTACTTACGGTAAGCACCTGGTCAAGTCGACCTTCCGCTACCATCGCTTTGCCGCCTACGACATGTTCATGACGATCGCCCCGGGTATGCTGCTGTCGCTCATCTCGATGCTCGCCAATGCGACGTTCCTGATCGTGGGTGGACTCTCGCACGGCTTTTTGGCTACCGAAGTCGAGATGCAGGCCTGTGCCGCTTCGCTCATTATGACCTTCGCCATGATGTATCTGACTTTCTTTATCCTGGCGCTGCTCACGACTATCTTTGAGTACAAGCACATTCACTGCGCGCAAAAGTGGCGTCTGGTGACTAACCTGTTTACCTTCCCGATCTTTATGTTCAGCTATATCCCCATCACGGTGGCCGCGCTGTTCCTGAAGGTCGACTGGGTCCCGACGCAGCACGCCGTCAGCGTTACCCTTGACGAGGTCATGCAAGGCGCCAAATAACCACCACCAAAACCACCGCAAAGGGGACAGGCACCTTTGTGGTGGTTTTTGCTTTTGAGCAGCTGCTCAAGGAGGTTTTCGATGATCTATATCCCGTTTTGGATTTGCATCTTTGCCGGCGCGTGGATTGATGCCCGTGAGCGGCGGTTTCCCAATGAGCTTGCCGGCGCATGTGCCGTGGCGGCGTTAGCAGGCGTTTGGCTCGACAGGGGCGTTAACACTGCACTTGATCATGCCGGTCTTGCGGTCATCGTCTACCTTGCCCTTGTGCTTACTGAGTTGCTCTGGCGGCGCCTTCGTCAAGCCCCGGGGATTGGCATGGGGGACGCCAAAGCACTCTTCGCGCTTTGCACGCTCGACCCTATGGGTGGCATCGTGGCATTTGCCGTCGCACTCCTGGCCCTGGCCCTCTCCTGCCTCTTCACAAAATCGCGCTCCCTGCCATTGCTCCCGTTTTTAGTGTCGATTTTTGCCATAATCGAGGTCGTGGGCTGCACTCTGTAACCGATTGCGCATCGTTCTTAAGGAGCATGCCATGGCAACTAATCAAGAAACGGCCGCCATCAAGGCGCGTATGGACCGTATTCCTTCGGCGTTGTCGCCCGAGCTCGTCGAGCGCATTGCCGCCAATCGTGCTTCGGGCACTGTCAATCCGTATCGTTGCAACGACGACCAGGTCATTCGTCGTGTCGATCGCGATGCGGACAAAGGCACGCTTATGCGTCCGGCGTTTATGCGCGATACCGAAAAGATTCTCCATCTGCCCGCGTATGCCCGATATGCTGGTAAAACGCAGGTCTTTAGCTTCCGTAGCAATGATGATCTGTCGCGCCGCGGTTTGCACGTGCAGCTTGTCTCGCGCATTGCGCGCGATATCGGTTGCGCCCTGGGGCTCAACTGCGATCTGATCGAGGCAATTGGCTTGGGCCACGACTTGGGACATACGCCTTTCGGCCATGCCGGCGAGCGCTTCCTCAACGATATCTATCATGAGCGTACCGGCCGCTTCTTTTTCCATAACGTGCAGTCGGTGCGCGTGCTCGATGCGCTGTACGGTCGCAACGTGTCGCTTCAGACGCTCGATGGCGTGCTCTGCCACAACGGCGAGTACGAGCAGCGTGTGTTCGAGCTCTCGGACATGGGTTCCTTTGACCAGTTCGATCGAACCGTCGAGGATTGCATTGCCACAGGCTATAGCGCAATTGAGCACTTGCGCCCCATGACGCTTGAGGGCTGTGTCGTTCGCATCTCGGATATTCTTGCCTATGCGGGGCGTGATCGCCAAGACGCCATTGCGGCGGGCCTGCTGTCACCCGACGCTTTTGACGATGGGCTTGGCGGAGCATACAACAGCTGGATTCTCACGCATGCCTCTATCGATATCGTCGAGCACAGCTATGGCAAGCCGCGCATCGAGATGAGCGAGGACCTGTTCGAGGAAATCCGCCGCGCTAAGCGCGAGAACTACGAGAAGATCTATAGCAAGGGCGGCATCGAGGGCGACTCCG
>WGSQ01000046.1 GCA_014871605.1 Collinsella sp.
TAAACGTCCGTATGAGGCCTCATGCAGAGTTTTGCATGAGGCCTTTTCATGCAGACTTTTGCATGTCATACTGATATGCAAAAGTCTGCACGTTAGGAGATCGCCGTGGATATCCTTCCCATCACCACACCGCGCCAAGCTGGCATCTACGTGCGTCAGGCACGCGAGGCGCAAGGGATCACCCGTGCCGTCCTCGCTAAAAAAGCCGGTGTTTCGGAGCGCCTGCTCGCATCGCTCGAGCTGGGAGATGCCACGGGCATTCGGCTCGACAAGCTGCTGGCAGTTTTCGGTGCTCTTGGACTGGCGCTCGCCGCTCAAGGGGATATCGACGAATCGAAAAACGAGCAACCAGTCGACGCCCCGCATGCTGATTTGCAACCTCGTAGTACCCCCAGGCGCCATCACGCTCAACGTTTTCACCATCGCAACCGTCGCAGCGCAGCCGTTCCGGCTCTCGCAGATGTCCCCTTTACGTCCGAGCTCTACGACAGGGCCTTCGCCGATTTCGCCATGTCCAATCTCGGAGTCTCGATTGCCGCAAACGCATCTAACCAAACCAAGCCCGAAGGGAAATAGCCAATGGCCAGAACATCACTTCGGACCATTATTTGCGGCGTACCTGCGGGAACGCTCACGCAAGATGAGAACGGTCTTATCAGCTTTACCTACGATCATGACTATGACGGGCCAACCCTATCGACCAACATACCCGTATCAAATCGCACATACGGCCAACAGGTCATGAATCCGTACTTGTTTGGCCTTCTACCCGACAGCGAGGACCAACGAAAAGCGATTGCCGCCGAATTCAACGTTAGGCCCAACAATCCCATTGCGTTGCTCAGCCATATCGGACTCGACTGTCCGGGCGGAGTGCAGTTTTGTGCCGAAGAAGATGCCGACGCCGTCCTGCATCGCGCTGGCGACTACCGCCCTATAGACGACCACGAAATTGCTCTCCGTCTCAAGTCGATCAGAGATGACCGCGATGCATCGTGGATGGGTCTAGATGAAAGTTGGTCACTTGGAGGCAACCAGGGCAAGTTCGCGCTCGCGTTCATAAACGGCCGCTGGTGCGAATGCATGGGCTCCTCGCCCACAACGCATATTTTCAAAAATGGCGTTATCGGATTTAAACTCGAGGCTCTCAATGAGTTTGTCTGCATGAAAAGCGCCCAGCGCGCCGGTATCGCAACGGCAAACGTCGAATATCGTATGTTTGAGGACGAACCTGCCCTCATTGTTGAGCGCTATGACCGCGTGAAAGTCGAAGACGGAATGATCAGGCGCCTACATCAAGAAGACCTCTGTCAGGCACTTGGGGTGATGCCCGCCCAAAAGTACACAGCAGACGGCGGCCCGACCACCCGCGACATTCAAGAGCTCCTCGTAAATACGAGCCACCATCAACTTAACCTGTATCTGTTTACGCAGATACTGTTCTTCAACGCCATTATCGGCGCACCGGATGCGCACGCGAAAAACTATTCCCTGCTCCTTGGAAACGACGGCGCAGCCATGATGGCTCGAATGTACGATGTCGCGTCGGGTTTGGCGTATGAGCGCATGCGCCGCCGGGCGCGCCTTGCCATGAGCGTTGGCGGCGAAAATCGTGTGGGGCGCATCGGTCCAGGCGCTATCCGTCGATACCACGGTATGGGCGACCCCGCGCTGGAGGCGGCGCTCATCGATGCCGGACTATCTGAGAAGTTTTGCTTTGCGACCATGATGGACCTCGCCTACGAGGTACCCGTTTGCATGGAAGAGGTCATGGACGAATACGCCGACCTGCCCGGCATGGCGGACCTGCGCGAGCATATGCTCGGCCCCGTCCGTGAAAACTGCCAGCGCACCCTCGACCTCATCAAGGCGGATATGGGCTAGGTGGCCGCAATTTCCCATTTCCCAAAAGAAGAGAGGGGGCACCCATCGCAAAAGCTCGGGTGCCCCCTCTCATAATGTCATTTGCAATCCGCTAGCACGTGGCTCGGACTGCTGCTAGCGCAACCTTTACGCAGCGAGGCGCTTGAGAACGTCGATGAGCAGCTCGTAGAAGCGCTCGGCAGAAGCGAGCTCCATGCTCTCGTCCGGGGTGTGGACATCGGAGAGCGTCGGGCCCACGGCGATGGCGTCCAGACCGTGCAGGGCCTCGACAAACAGTCCGCACTCAAGGCCGGCGTGAATGGACTCGATGCGCAGCTCGGAGCCAAAGAGCTCGCGATAGCTCTCGACAAAGACGTCGCGGACCGGCGAATGCTCGGCATAGCTCCAGCCGGGATACTCGAACTCAAACTTGGCGTCGAAGCCCAGGACATCGGCGAGCGTCTGCAGGCGGTCCTTGAACTCGTTCTGCAGCGAGGTGATCGAGGAGCGCGGGGACAGCATAATCTTGACTTGGTCGTCAGAGGTGGCAACCACGCCGATGTTGGAGGAACCCTCGACGGAGCCGTCAGTGGCGACGTTGCGGCGGATCACACCGTTGGGGGCAAGACGCAGGGCGCGGATGAGGGCAAGCGCGGACTTCTGGTCCATGGCCTCGACCTCAGTGTTGTCGGCAATCTCAACCGTGCAGGTAAAGCCGGGGTCGAAGACCTCGAGCTCGGCGGTGACGTCGGCGATGATGCCCTTTGCGATCTGGGCCGCGGCCTCGGCGGCAGCGTGGTCGGCGTAGACCAGAACAGCCTTGCACTCACGGTTGATGGCGTTGTCCTTGGTGCCGCCGTTAAAGCTAACGATGGCGGGCTCGCCGGCAACCATCAGGCGGTCGATGATGCGGGCCATGATGAGGTTGCCGTTGCCGCGCTCCAGGTGGATATCGCTGCCGGAGTGACCGCCCAGCAGGCCGGAGATGTCGAGCGTGAGGGTGCTACCGGTCTTGTGCTCGCGCGCGATCGGGCAGGTGTAGGTAACGACGACGCCGCCGGCGCAGCTGACGGTGGCCACGCCCTCTTCCTCGGAGTCAAGGTTAATCATGGTGCGGGCGCTGATCTGGGACTTATCGAGCGTCTCGGCGCCAACCAGACCAGTCTCCTCGTCGGTGGTGAACACGCACTCGAGGGCCGGATGAGCAATCGAATCGTCGTTGAGCACGGTAAGCATCAGAGCGACAGCAATGCCGTTGTCGGCGCCCAGCGTGGTGCCGTTAGCGGTGAGGACGCCGTCCTTGACGACCAGGTCGATACCATCGGTCGTAAAGTCGTGCTCAACGGAGCCCAACTTGTCGCACACCATATCGATGTGGCCCTGCAGCATCACGGTCGGGGCATTCTCGGCACCGGCAGATGCGGGCTTGCGAATGATGACGTTGTAGACCTCGTCCTGGTACACATCGAGACCGCGCTCCTTGGCAAACGCAACCAGGAAATCGCTGATGCCCTTCTCGTTGCCAGACCCACGGGGGATCGCACTGACCTCCTCAAAGAAATGGAACAGCTGGGCGGGCTCGTAGCCGGTAATCTTGTAGTCCATGGTGCCTCCTTGGCGCAACTGGTTAGACAGTAAGACATGCGACTTGTATATTCCCAGACTTTGCGTGCATAAACCAGTCGAAAACGCCGAGCGCCCTCGCATCATCGGCTAACGGTGGACCGTATAGCGTAACGGTCAC
Organism: Collinsella sp.; assembly: GCA_014871605.1. Classification (GTDB taxonomy): domain Bacteria; phylum Actinomycetota; class Coriobacteriia; order Coriobacteriales; family Coriobacteriaceae; genus Collinsella. Next base: position 3,608 of record WGSQ01000046.1, read on the forward strand.
AACTTCCGCAGCTCTACAAATCGAGGCGCCCTTTCCGGAGCGCCTCGATTGCGCGTATCAAATTGTCGCCACGCCCTACAGCGCGCCGGAACCGGCTTGCATCATGCCGCCGGGGCCCGAGGTCACGCCGCCGCTCACGGGCGCAGCGTTGCCAGTGTGCGGTGCCGCCGGGGCGGTATCACCACCGAGCGTGCCCGCCGGACGCGGTGCCGGGATCTCGCCCGTGCCGTGGCTAAAGACAAACTTGCCATCGGCCACGTCGCACAGGACGGTATCGCCCTCGCCCCACTCACCGGCCAGAAGCTCCTCGGACAGCGGGTCCTCGATGAGCTTTTGGATGGCGCGGCGCAGCGGACGCGCGCCGTTGGTGAGGTCAGTGCCCTCGGCCACGATCTTGTCGTAGGCCGCATCGGTGAGCTTGATGTTCATGCCGTTGGCGATCAGACGCTGACGCAGGTCGTCCACCAGCAGGTGCGCGATCTTGGTCAGGTTCTCGCCCGAAAGCTTCTGGAACACCACGATGTCGTCGATACGGTTGAGCAGCTCGGGGCGGAACAGGCGCTTGAGCTCACCCATCGCACGACCCTTAATCTCGCTCGAGGTAAGGCCTTGCTCGCCGGTGGTGCCAAAGCCAACGCTCGTATCCTGCGCGATCTCGCGGGCGCCCACGTTTGACGTCATGATGATCACCGTGTTGCGGAAGTCGACCGTCTTGCCCTGGCTATCGGTCAGACGGCCCTCCTCCAACACCTGCAGCAGGATATTGAAGATGTCGGGGTGCGCCTTCTCGATCTCGTCGAACAGCACGACTGAGTACGGGTGACGACGAACGGCCTTGGTAAGCTGACCGCCCTCGTCGTGGCCAACGTAACCCGGAGGGCTACCGATGAGCTTGGAGACCTCGAACTCGCTGCCGAACTCCGACATGTCGAAGCTGATGAGCGCGTCCTTGCTGCCAAAGAGGTACTCGGCGAGCGTCTTGGCGAGCTCAGTCTTGCCCGTGCCGGTGGGACCCAGGAAGATAAAGCTGCCGCCGGGACGACGCGGGTCCTTGAGCGGCGAGCGGCTGCGGCGCACGGCCTTGGCGACGGCCTCGACTGCCTCATCCTGGCCGATGATGCGCGTCTTGAGCACGCTTTCGGTCTGCAGCAGGCGCCGGCTCTCGCTCTCGGTGAGCGAGGAAACCGGCACGCCAGAGGTCACGGACACGATGTCGGCAATCTGACTTACGTCGATGGTGAGCGGGCTAGCGTCGAGCTCGGCGGTCCAGGCGGCCTTGGCCTCGGCGAGCTCAATCTCGGCGGCCTTCTGCTGCTCGGTGATCTCGGCGGCCTTGTTCATGTCATCGCTCTCGGTGGCCTCCTGCGCGGCGGCCTTGAGCTCCTCTATGCGATGCTCGGCCTCGCGCACCGGCTCGGGCGCGCGATTCGCGGCAATGCGAGCGCGGGCACCGGCCTCGTCGATGAGGTCGATGGCCTTATCGGGCAGGAAGCGATCCTGGATGTAGCGGTTGGAAAGGTTCGCGGCAGCCTCGATAGCGCCCTGCGTGTAGCGCACATGGTGGTGCTCCTCGTAGCGCGGCTTGAGCGCGGTCAGGATCTTGACCGAGTCCTCGACGCTCGGCTCCTCGACATCGATGGTCTGGAAGCGACGCTCAAAGGCCGGATCCTTGGTGAGGTACTTACGGAACTCCTCGGCCGTGGTGGCGCCGATGATCTGGAAGGCACCGCGTGCGAGAACGGGCTTGAGCATGGAACTCGCGTCGATGGAGCCCTCGGCAGAGCCGGCACCGATGATGGTGTGCATCTCGTCGATAAACAAGATAACGTCGTCGGCTTCGGTCGCCTCCTGGATCACGTTCTTGAGGCGCTCCTCAAACTCACCGCGATACTTGGCGCCCGCAACGAGGCCCGGCAGGTCGAGCGTCCAGATGTTCTGGTTCATAAGGTTCTCGGGCACGTTGCCAGCTGCAATCTGCTGAGCCAGACCCTCGACGATGGCCGTCTTGCCCACGCCGGGGTCGCCCAAGATAAGCGGATTGTTCTTGGTGCGACGCGAAAGGATCTCCATCATACGCTGGACTTCCTTTTCGCGACCAATTACAGGGTCGAGCTCGCCGTCGCGCGCCTTCTGCGTAAGGTTGGTGGCGAACTGCTTAAGCGTATCGGTGCCGCTCCCCTTTTGCTGCGACGCGTCCGAGCCGCTAAAGAACGGCAGGCCCGCACCGGGACGCCCGGCACCGGCGCCGGCGAGCGGACGCTTCTTGTCCTGGTCCTTGGCGGTAAGTTTCTCGATAGCCTTTTTGATGGAGGCGGACGACACACCCAGGCGCATGAGGATGTCCATGGCCATGCCGTTACCCTCTTCGACGATGCCAATCAGCAAGTGCTCGGTCGACACGTAGGTCTGGTTGTTCTCACGTGCCACGCGGAAGGAGCGCTCCATCACGCTAATGACGAGCGGCGTAAAGGCAAGCTTGGCAGCCTCGGTCTCCTCGCTGGGCTCGGGAACCGTGGTCTGGACCTCCTTGAGGGTGTCCATGATGTCGTCGTAGGAGATATCAAGCGAGCGCAGCGCCTCGGCAGCGATGCCCTCGTCCTCCTTGGCGAGTGCGAGCAGCAGGTGCTCGGTGCCCACCTTATTTGAGTGCAGATCGAGCGCCTCCTGTTTGGCCATCGACATGACCTTGCGCGCTCGATCGGTAAATCTATCTAACATGCTCGTTTCCTTACATGAGTTCATCGAAATCAAAACGCCCGCCCGTCGGCGGCGCTTTTGTCTCTTTACCCACAGGTTGTCTATGTTAACAGCTGGAGGAATATCTATAAACCCGGCTCACATGAATGCAGGTTATGACCGCATCGCGGGACTCACCGCGCGATGCGCGACAGGCGCCCCGCAAGAGAAACCCTAGGCGTCTTTCACCACGTCGGGACTCGTCGCACGCGATGCGCGATAGGCATCGGCCTCCTTGGAGACGCGTTCGAGCAGCTCGGATGTATCGACGCCCTCGACTTGCGCGACCGTTTCCACCGTCTGCATGGCGACCGCCCTCAGGTACGCGCACGCGCTGTCCCCCGGCTGCTCGAGGTCTATCTCCTCGCCGCCCTCCCGGGCAAAGCCGACCGCCATCACAAAGCCCATGATGCCCGAGACCAGAAAGCCCACCGCAAAGCTCGAATCTGCCTTGAGCTCTTCTCCGTCGGGGTGGACGATCTCTCTCACGCGGTCGATGATGATCGTATGGATGCCCTGCACGACCTGCTCGGCGACACCCGCCCTCATGGTGATGACGATGCGCCGCAGCAGGCAGCGGACGTCGCGCCGGTCGAACGCCGAAAGGTCGCCCTCGCTCGAAAAATGCCAGAGGGCATCGGTGATGAGCTCGTTATCCTGCAGCAGCTGGGCTATGGCGATGGCGACGAGTTCATCGAAATCGTGAAAATAGTAGTAAAACGTTCCGCGATTGCACTGGGCGGCGCGGGTCACCTCGCCAACCGACAGCTCGAAGATGCTGTTGTTCTCGATGAGCTCCCAAAACGCCTCGATGATACGGGTGCGTGCATCGGGCGCATCGGCGTCCTTACGCGGTCTCGCCATGCGCCTCACCGCACCTCTGCGCCTTGGCGTTCATGATGAGCATCTGAAGACGGTTCTCCACGTTGGCGAAGCTCACGTCGGGATCGTAGTCGAGCGGCAGGAACTGCGCCGTGGGATACTGCTCCTTGAGCGCATGGATGAGCCCGCGCCCCACGACATGGTTGGGCAGACACCCGAACGGCTGCAGGATCACGAAGTTGCGGCAGCCGCGCTTGGCGTGCTCGAGAATCTCCGCCGGAATCAGCACGCCCTCGCCCGCATCGAACGTATGGTGCAGGATCTTATCGCTCGCGCGCACGAGCTCGGGCATGCGCGTCGGCGGCTCGTAGAGCGGGCTCGCCGCGCCCAGGCGGTCGCAACGGTCGTGCGCGAGCTCGAACAGGTTGTCCGCCGTGGCGTACCAGGCCTTTTCGGGCAGCGACAGGTCGACGTGGAACTCGCGCGACTGCGCATGCTTGTAGAAATAGGTCTTGCGGATCACGTCGGTCATGCGCGCCTCGATGACCTCGAGCCCGTTGTCCTCGAGGTAGCGCTCAATCTCGTGGTTGGCGCCGAGAGGGAAATAGAGCAGGTACTCGCCCACGATGAGAACGGTCGGATGCGGGTGCGAGCGGTCGTACGGAACGGCGTCCATGATCGCAAGCGCGCGTTTGAAGCCCGTCGCCTGGCCTCTCAGCCCGGAGCGCTCCATGCCCTCGATAACCTCATCGAGCGCGCGGTCGAACGCAGCGTCCGCCGCGCCCTTCTCGAGCTCGTAGGGACGGATGCGCCTAAGCATGGCCTCGAGGGCATCGATCATGGGAAGACCGTAGGCGATCTGGATGCTCGGGCCAAGGCCGAGCTTGAAGCCCGGATGCGCATTGTGGGCATCGACGTCGTCGTTGGTGAGCACCGGGACATAGTCGTATCCCGCGTCGTCGAGCGCGCGGCGCAGCAGGGGCATGTAGTGCGTCAGGCGGCAGTCGCCGATATACTTGCCAGTCACCACGGCGACGTCGTGCGGGTCGTACTTACCGCTCTCGAGTGCCGCGAGCGCCTCGCCGATCACGATTTGCGCGGGGAAGCAGATGTCGTTGTGCACATAGCGTTTGCCCAGGCGGATGGCATCCTCGCGCCCGATATCAAGGGCCTCGGCGCGCACGCCCTGATTGCGCATCGCCGCGGTCATGAGCCTGCAGAACGCATGGGAGGTGTTGGGGACCAGCGCGATCTTGTCGTGCCGGTCGCGCTTGGTGTACTTGACCTTATACGGGTCGTCGAGCGGATGGACCGCGTGCACCCGGGCGCCCTCGGCACGCTCCTCCGCGCGACGACGGTTGACCGACTCGATAAACGAACGCACGCGAATGCCCATGGGACCGGCGACGTCGCTCTCATCGAGCTTGATCATCATCGGAACCTTGGAGCCCATCTCGCCCATCATGCGCGCGATCTCGTCGGTGAGATACGCATCGTGGCCGCAGCCGAAGCTGCCCATCTGCACGAGCTCGAGCTCGGGCGTCGATGCGACGATGACCGCGCACGACAGCATGCGCGCATGGTAGTTGTTCACGATGTCGATGCGGCTGTTGGAAAGATCGACGTTGCAGACCCCCGGCACCGCATCGGGCGTCAGCACGGGGATGCCGCGCTCAGAGAAGAGCTTGGGCAGCCCGTGGTTGACCAGCGGGTCGTTGTGGTACGGGCGCGAAGCGATCACCACCGCGTAGCCGCCGTCCTCGTGCACGTTCTCGAGCACCTGCCTGCCGCGCAGCTGCAGCTGGTTCTCAAACGTCTCCTGCGCGCGGTCCGCCTGCTCGGTCGCCTTGGCAACCAGGTCGGCATCGATATCGAAGGTCTCCTTGCACCACGCCTTGAGCTGGCGGTTTCGGTCGCCCTCGTCGTACCAGTGGAACAGCGGCGTATCGAACGGAACGCCGAAACGCTCCTCCGGGTTATCGGAATTGCGCATCACGTAGGGGTATCCCTTTACGACGGCGCACATCCACTCGCTGGTAGAGGCGGTGTTTTCGGTGGGCACCGTCGTGATGATGGGCATGAAGATGCGGTCGACGCCGGCGTCGACGAGATTGCGGATGTGCCCGTGGACGAGCTTGGCCGGGAAGCACACGGTGTCGGATGTGACGTGCGCCAGACCGCGCTCGTACATCGCCTTGGTGCTGCGTCCCGAGACGCGCACCTTAAAGCCGAGCGTGCTGAAGAACGTCGACCAGAACGGCATGGTGTCCCAGAACTCGAGCACACGGGGAATGCCGATCGTGACATCGCGCCCCCCGCTGACGGGAACCGTGGGGTACGACTCGAACAGCAGCTTCTCGCGGTCGACAAAGAGATTGGGGGCAGCCGCGGTCCGGTCGCGCCCCGTGCCGGGTGCCTGTGCCTCGCAAGCACCCTGCGGACGCAGCTCCTCCGCCGCGGGAACCTCGCGCACGAGCTCATCCCATGAGATGGCGCCGCCGCGCGGGCAGCGATTGCCCGTGACGTAAAGCGAGCCGTCGCCAAATGCCACGACCGCGCGCTGGCAGCGGTTGTTGCACCGACGGCAGGTAACGCCGCCGAACTCGCGATGCTCGAAGCGCTCCACGGCATCGAGCCCGATAAACGACGTGCCGGCGTCGCCCTTGCGGCATTCCTCGCGCGCGAGCAGGGCGATACCGATAGCGCCCATCAGCCCCGGGTGGGGCGCACGCGTGACGGGTTTGCCCAGATACTGCTCGAATGCGCGCAGCACCGCGTCGTTTCGGAACGTGCCGCCCTGGACGACGACTTTGTCGCCCAGACGGTTGAGATTTGAAACGCGAATGACCTTGGTGAACACGTTCTCGATAATCGAACGGCAGAGACCGGCCATGATGTCGCCCGGACCCTTACCGCGCCGCTGCTCGGAAACGACGCTGCTGTTCATGAACACCGTGCAGCGGCTGCCGAGAACGGCGGGGGCTTTGGACGAAAATGCCTCGGTCGCGATATCCTCAACGGCTATTCCGAGGTTTTTGGCAAAACCCTCGAGGAACGAGCCGCAGCCCGCAGAGCACGCCTCGTTGACGACGATATCGGTCAGCACGCCGTGGTTGAGCCAGATGGCCTTCATATCCTGTCCGCCGATGTCGAGCACGAAGGTCGCATCGGGAACGCATGCGCACGCGGCGCGGGCGTGCGCGACCGTCTCGACCGTATGGTAGTCGGCGTGGAACGCGCGCGCGAAAAGCTCCTCGCCGTATCCCGTGGTGCCCACGGCATCGATCGCAAGCGTGACTCCCGCTGTCTCCCAGCGGTTCTTCAAGCTGACAAGACCCTGTTGGGCGACGTCGAGCGGTCTGCCGTTATTAGACGCGTAGAACGAATCGACAAGCTCACCCGCCTCATCGACCAGGGCGAACTTGGTCGTCGTGCTCCCCGAATCGATACCGAGCGCCACACGCACCGTCTCTCCGGGCGAATACGCATCCGGACCCTTTGCCGGCGTCTCTTTGCCATGGCGTGCCGTAAAATCCGCCTGCTCGGCAGGTGTGGCAAAAAAGGGCTGGGCAAGACGTCCCTCCCCGCTTGCGGGCGCGACCGTCTCGAGCTTATCCAGCCGGACAAAAGCGTCGGGAAGGTCGATCGGTTGGGACGATGCGAACATGTCGGTCAGCGACAGGGCGGCACCGCGCGCGACCATGATCTGCGGATCGCGCGGGACGATAACCTGATCGTCCGATAGATTCAGTTGCTCCCGGAACACGCGGACCAGTGTGGGGTTGTAGGCGAGCGTACCGCCCTCGAAGATTACCGGCGGCTCGATGTCGATACCCTGGGCCAGACCGCCGATCGTTTGGCGGGCGACCGCGTGAAGCGCCGAAAGCGCCAGGTCGGTGGTAGGAATGCCCTCGTTGAGCAGCGGCTGGATATCGGTCTTTGCGTACACGCCGCAGCGGCCCGAGACCTCGTGGACGGTCGTTCCCCGGCTTGCGAGCTGCTCGAACTCGCCCGATTCGGTGCCGACCCCCATGAGCTTTGCCATCTCGTCGATAAATGCACCGGTACCGCCTGCGCACGAGCCGTTCATGCGCATGTCGGCAACCTCGATGTCTCCCTTATCGTTGGTGCGGAAGAAGATCATCTTGGCGTCTTGGCCGCCCAGCTCGATGGCGCAGCGCGTCTGCGGATAGAACCTGCTGATCGCGAGCGCGTTGGCGACCACCTCCTGAACGTACGAGGCGCCCAGCGCGGTCGCGATATCGCGCGCACCCGAGCCGGTCACCGCAACGCGCAGTGACTCATGGGGAAAGCGCTCGGCGAGCTCGGCGAGCATGGCGCGCACGCTCGCTGTCTGACACGCCCCGTGGCGGCGATATCCCCACCACGCCTCGGTCATATCCTCGTGCATCGCGTAAACTTTGGTCGTCGTCGACCCTACGTCCAGTCCTACTAGCAACGCCATAATGCTCCGTCTCTCGCATTTTTCCCGCTAGAGATATACCACTCTACGTAATACAACAGACTGTTGTATTTAAACTCCGTATAAAAAGCGGCTGCCGAAACGCTTCAGCAGCCGCCGAATGCACCAACAGATTGTTCTGCGCGCTAGCACGTCGGGCAACGGAGCAGCACGGGCCCTCCGGTCATGCGCACCGCTCACGCCCGCGATGTCGCCGAGAGAGCTATCCACGCTTAGGGCTCCAACCAAGCAAGTCGCCCGCGCTCAGCAGATCCCTAAGCGAGCTACTCGCACTCAGGAGCCATAGCCTGCTCCAAGAGCTCGGCATGCTCCTCCTCGAAAACCGTCCCCACAGGGAAGGCGCG
>WGSQ01000047.1 GCA_014871605.1 Collinsella sp.
GGGTGCCCTACCGGGAGTAGCCCCGACGGTTGACAAAACTATAGGAACACCCAACGGCTACCCGATGACATGGCGATCCTATTCCTCGATCTCTTTCCAGCACTGAGGATCGGCTTCGTACATATCGCCTGTGTAACCATACGTCACAGCGGGGCAGCCTCGGCACCAGCCGAAAAGCTCGCATTTGGAGCACTTCTTGAACTTTTTAAAGTCGCGCTTTGCTTCCATCTGCGGCGAAAAGAACAGCTCCTCGAGCGAGTTCTCGGCAACGTTGCCCACCTTGCTCTCCATGCGACGGCACGCATAGACGTCGCCCGTAGGCAGCACCGTCATATGGCCCGTACCGCAATGGCAGCCGTCGTAGATCATGCCGGGCTTGGCGCTCTTGGGGATGGTGAATTTGCCCTGCTCCCACAAAAGAAGCGTCCACAGGTGATCTTTGAGCTGGAAGAACGTTTTGCAGCCCGCAGCCTGGTGAAACTCCATACGCTCTTGCGCGGCCAGCAGCACGTCGCGAAATTCCAGCGGCTCCAGATGGAACTCATCACGCTTTTGGCCCGAGGTGGGGCAGTATCGTCCAAAAGCGAACACGTCGACTTCAAGGCTTGCCACAAGGTCAATGAGCTGCGGCAGCTCGGCGGCATTCATACTCGAAACCGTGTTCATAACGGCAACCCAGATACCCGCGCGCTTAAGGCACCCAATCGCACGCAAGGTCTCGACAAACGAGCCGGGCTTACGGAAGTAATCGTGCGTTTTCTCGAGTCCATCGAGCGAGAGCTGGTATTTGCGGCACCCCAACTCTTTCATGCGGGCGCAGACCTCGTCGGTTAGGTGGAACGGATTGCCCATCACGCACCACATAAAACCCCGCTCATGCAAAAGCTCGGCAAGGCGCCAAAAATCGGGATGGAGAATGGGGTCACCGCCCGTAACGTAAAAGTACGGCTGACGACCGATGCGCTCGCAGAGGGCCTGGGCCTGATCGACGACCTCGACCATCTGCTCCCACGGCATGCGCTTAAAACCAGCGCAGGCACCGTTGGCGAAGATATAGCAATGTTTGCAACGCTGATCGCATTCATCCGTAATATGCCACTGGAAGGCAAACGCAGGCTTTTGCATCGTGGGACTCCCTTGGTCGATGTTCAAATTGATGACGGTATTGGGCTACAGGCGCTCAACGGCGCCGACGGGGCAATTCTCTTCACAGGCTCCACAGTGCAAGCAGTGCCCAGGCTCTATGCGATACGAGTCACCCGGCTCGATGCACTTCTGCGGACAGTGCTCAAGACAGGTACCGCAACCGATACACGCATCGGAATCAATACGAAAACCCTTAACGGGCGCGGACGCCATGTCCTCGTCTAGGGTAAAGACAGCGCGCTCAATAGGACGAACCCCCAGGTTAAAGTAGTCGAGCACGATGTTTTCGACCTTAAAGATAATGTTGATATCACGCGTATCACCGGGATAAACGTTAGCAAGATACGGCTGCTCGGCATAAATAACGTCACGCCAGTAAACTTGCTCGGAATCCAAGGCGGGAGTGGCAACGCCGGACATGCGGATCATTTCGTTAAACCGCGTGTGGACGAGCGTTTGGACGCGCCCATCGGTCATAAGCTGGCGGGCCATCTCCTTGCCGCGCGCCGTGAGGAAGTAGATGGCGCGGGACTCGTAATGTACAGCGCTCACGCAGCGAATTTGCGGCGCGCCATTTTCGTCCACAGTTGCCAGCGAGAGCGTCCCGGCAAGCTGCATCTTCTTGAGACAAGTCTGAGCATCCATTACGAGTCCCCTCCTAGCGATTGCTTACTGAGCGTCCGCAGCGCCGCAAGCGGTGCCGCAGGCCGGAGCAGCCTTGGGATCGGCGGAGCCGCAAGCAGGGGTGGCCGCGGGGTCGGCAGAGCCGCAAGCGGTGCCGCAGGCAGGCGCGGCCTTGGGCGCGGCGGAGCCGCAGGCAGGGGCGGGATCGGCGGTACCGCAAGAAGCGAAGGCGGCAACGTTCTCGAGATTCTCGGACATGGCAATTCCTTTCGATTGGGGGCGGCTGGGCGAAGCCGCCCGGACGTAGACGCTTTTGCGCCTAAGCACATCATGCGAGGAATGCACCCCACCCAAAAGAAGGCACTAATCTATTAGCCAGTTACCAAAAAGTAAGTTGTAGCCGCGGGCGCCAGCAGCTGCGATAATGCAAGCAACCTACCCGATTGCGAGGTTACCATGCTCACCAAAGAAGAACTGCCTCCCTGCCCCGTCGCTACGTGTTTTCAGCTCTTTGGCAACAAGTGGAAAATCTATATCATCCAGCAGCTCATTGAGCAGCCCCTGGGCTTCAACGCGCTACATCGCTCTATTCCCGGCATCAGTCAAAAGGTGCTCTCGTCAAACCTAAAGGAAATGGATGCCGCGGGACTTATCACGCGCACCGTCATTCCCGAAACGCCCATCCGTACCGAATACGCGCTGAGCGAGCTGGGTCAAAGCCTTATGCCCATCATCGATTCTCTTGTGGAATGGGGCACCGACTACCAGCAGCTTGTGCGAAGCTCCTAGCAGCTACGGGCTTTTGCAAATTGAGCGCCGTGGGGCATACCGCTCCACGGCGCTTACCTTTTTGTGCCTTCTTTTGAAGAAGCGGTCCGGGTTGCACACTGCTGTCAAACACGCCCAACTCAATTGGACAGGAGGTCAGCCATGAATCAAGCCGAGCGTCGTATTTGGCTTATCAATGCATTGCTCAACGAGCGAGCGGACGGACGCGGCATTGCCGTTCCCGCCGGAGCCGGCGAGCAGCGTGATTTGCTCAGGGCCCTTATGAACGTGCGGTCGCCCGAAGCGCTCGCGACAGAGGTGCTCGATATCCAGGATGCCTACTTGCAGCAGCGGCTTGTTGAGCGCGGCGGCGCAACCGATGCCGGCACGCTTCCCTACTGCAATCGCATTGCCGTCTGGCGTGGCGACATCACGCTGCTTAAGGCCGACGCCATCGTCAACGCCGCCAACAGCCAAATGCTCGGCTGTTTTGTGCCGGGACACCACTGCATCGACAATGCCATCCACACATACGCCGGCATGCAGCTGCGCCTGACGTGCGCCAGCCTCATGTGTAAACAGGGGCATGAGGAACCGACCGCATGCGTCAAGGTCACGCCAGCCTTTAACCTGCCCAGCAGCCATATCTTCCACACCGTCGGTCCCATCGTGCCCAACCATAAGCCTGGCCCGCGCGAGGAACTGCTACTGCGCCGTTGCTACACCAGCTGCCTGGAAGAAGCGACGAGCCGAAAGCTCGACACGCTTGCCTTCTGCTGCATTTCGACGGGCGTCTTTGGTTATCCCCAACAAGCTGCCGCGTGCGTTGCCATCGATGCCGTTCGTCATCATCTAGACCATAACGACCCCAACCTTAAGGTGATCTTCAATGTTTTTCTCGCGTCTGACGAGTCAATCTACCGCGACCTTCTCCAAGCAGATCGCTAAACTCCGAGCCGCACTCGATGCATCCGACGCCGTGATAATCGGCGCCGGCGCGGGTCTTTCCACCGCGGCTGGCTACGCCTACGCGGGAGAGCGCTTCGAGAAGCTCTTTGGCAACTTCGCCGCACGCTACGGCTTTACCGACATGTACTCCGGCGGTTTCTACCCCTATGACTCCCTCGAGGAATACTGGGCATTTTGGAGCCGCTATATCATGTGCAACCGATATGACCCCATACCCAAGCCCATCTACGAACAGCTTTTGGGCCTGCTGCGCGACCGAGATTACTTTGTGCTGACCACAAACGTAGACCATTGCTTCCAACGCGCCGGTTTCGATAAACAGCGACTCTTTTACACGCAGGGCGACTATGGTCTATTCCAGTGCAGCAAGCCCTGCTGTCAGGAAACTTGGGACAACGAAGAGCTCGTACATAACATGGTCGCCGCCCAAGAAGACCTGCGCATTCCTTCTACGCTAGTGCCCCGTTGCCCCCATTGCGGCTCCCCGCTCACGATGAACCTGCGCGCCGACGATACGTTTGTGCAGGATAAGGGCTGGTATGCCGCGGCCGACCGTTACCAAGATTTCCTGCGCCGCCACAACAATATGCGCATCCTGTTCTTGGAGCTTGGCGTAGGCGGCAACACGCCCGTCATCATCAAATACCCGTTTTGGCAGATGACCGCCAAAAACGAGCGCGCTACATACGCGTGCGTCAATTTTGGCGAGGCAGTCGCCCCTGCAGAAATCGCCGATCGCAGCATCCTGATTGACGCCGACGCAGGGCGCGTGCTGGACGCACTTGCCGTCCAAGCCGTCAGATGACGAATCCGATGCTCAACATAGTCATTGGGAACGTTCTTAAATGACTAGTCGTTAAAGAACGTCCCCAACGACTACATTTAGCCGCAAAAGCGGGCTATGGGCGCGAGCGGTTGTTCGCGAAAGACGCGCTCGACGGCGGCGCGGTATTCGTCGACCTTTTTGGTCTTGCGCACGATCTTGTGAACGGTAGCGGGATCGGCGAAGGCGCACTTGGCGTAGAACCACCACTCCTTCATGCGGAAGACCGCGTTGCCGCCAATCTCTTCTGCATACGCCGCAAACAGCGTGTCGTGGAAGCGTTGCAGTTCAGCTGCCGTGGCAGTAGGGCCGCCCTTAACCATGCGAGCCAGCGCGGGGTTCGCAAGCAAGCCGCGTCCCAACATTACGTGACGCGTCCCGGGATAGGCCTCCACCAGCGCATCCATGTCCTCAAGATCAAAGATGTCGCCGTTGTAGGCCACCGGGAACGGCGCCCGCTCCAGCGTCTCGCCGTAAAACTCTTTGCGCGGCGAACCCGCATAGCGGTCCTTTTGCACACGCGGATGCACGATCAGCTCTGCCAGCGGCATGCGGCAATAGAGGTCGAGCACGCGCTCGTACTCGTCGTCGTTTTCCAAACCCAACCTGGTTTTAACCGACACCGGCAATGGCGAGCGTTCGCACACGTCGCTCAAGAACACCTCGAGCTCATCCAGATTGCGCAGAAAGCCCGAGCCCTTGCCTTTGGCGACAACCGTACCCGAGGGACAGCCAAGGTTGAGGTTGACCTCGTGGTAACCCATATCGGCGAGCACCTGCGCTGCCCACACAAACTCGTCCGCATTTTTGGACATCAGCTGCGGCACCACGTTAAGCCCCTGGTTATTGGCAGGATCGACCTCTTTATACGCCTTGCCGCCAAAGCGGTTGCCCACGCGCGGCGGCGGCAAAAACGGCGTGTAATAGCAATCGAGCGCGCCGAAGCACTCTGCATGCACGCGACGGAACACATGCCCGGTAATCCCCTCCATAGGGGCCAGCGAGAAATACATCAACATCCACTTTCAAATCAATGTGACAAAGGGACAGTCCCTTTGTCACATCCCATTCAAGCGGTTCAGGAACTCTTCGCAGGCGCGAGAACGCAGGCGATATTTTTTCCACACCAGGTACGACGCAATGGTGAGTGGCGGTTCAAAGGGAACAAACCGCAGGTCGCTGGACTCATCTATCTGCAGCAAGCTTCCAATGCCAACCGCGCACGCAGTGCCCGAACGCACCAGATGCGATGCGTTGCCGATCAGATCGTAGTGCCCCACGATGTTGAGCGCGTCAACGCTGAGAGTGCCGCTCGACCACGCTTCTAAGTCCAGCGCACGATTTGAGGTGCGCGAACTCAGTAGCAGCGGCATTTTCGCCACATCCGCAGGCGTCAGCACGTCCAAGCAGCCCCATGGGCCGCTCGCGGCGACAACGGCACCGGCCCGATCCGCCTCGGGCATACGAATCCATTCGTATTTCTCGACGTTCACAGGCTCCAGCAACAGCGCAAAGTCGAGCAGGCCGCGCTCCAAGCGCTCCTCCACTGCATCGGCATTACCGGTATAGAGTTCTATCGTCACTCCTGGATGATCCCGATGCAGCTCCGCAAAGATATCGAGCACCAGCCGCATCGATTTAGTTTCGCCGGCGCCAATGCGGATAACGCCCGTAATGCCGAGCTCTCGATCTGCCAGCTCCAGCTCGGTCTGCTCCACCAGTGAGACGATTTCCTCGGCACGCTGGCGCAGGCGCATGCCATCGCTCGTGAGCACGCACGATCGATTGGTGCGCTCAAAAAGCTCGACGCCCAGTTCGCGCTCAAGATCGGCAATCTGACGTGACAGCGTAGGCTGCGTCACATGCAGCACATTTGCCGCCTCGGTCATGTTTTCCTCACGCGCCACCGCCAAAAAGTAACGCAACGTCCGTAGCTCCATTGCACCCCCAACTCAGACAAGGTATTCCACTCGCCAGCCATTTGGTATTCGTATACCTAGCTAGTCGATATGAACAATATACATTATCAGCCCATCAACGTACGCTATACCCATCACCTTAAGAGGAAGGAGAACGTCATGCAGTACACCACCCTTGGTCATTCCGGCATCAAAGTCTCTAAACTCTGCCTGGGAGGCATGAGCTTTGGCGAGGCCAGCCCCGACTTCCACTAGTGGACCATCGGACCCGACGATACGCGCGCCGTCATCAAACGCGCACTCGACACCGGAATCAACTTTATCGATACCGCAAACTGTTACAGCTTTGTCACAAGCGAAGAGTACATAGGCGCCGCTCTGCGCAATCTGGGCATTGCTCGCGAAAGCGTCGTGCTTGCCAGCAAGGTGCACTTTAACGAAGGCGGCCTTTCCGCCAAGGCCATCAAACGCGAGATCGAGAGTTCGCTCAAGCGCCTGGGCACCGATTACCTGGACCTCTACATCATCCATCGCTTCGATTACGACGTCCCCATGGAAGAGACCATGGAAGCGCTCGACGGGCTGGTGCACGAGGGCAAGGTCCGCGCGCTCGGCGCCAGCGCCATGTATGCCTACCAGCTGCACAACCTACAGATCATCGCGCGCGATCACGGATGGACGCCCTTTACGAGCATGCAGTGCCACTACAACCTGCTGTATCGAGAGGACGAGCGCGAGATGATTCCGGTGTGCCGTCAGTTCGACATGGCCCTTACGCCGTACAGCCCCATGGCATCGGGGCATCTCTGCCGTCCCACGTGGGAGAGCTCGAGTACACGCGGCACCACCGACACGACCATGGCCAACAAGTATGACCATGACCGCGCCATCGACATGCCCGTCATTGAACGCGTTGCCAAGATTGCCGCCGATCACGGCGTGCCGATGCCGCAGATTGCGTTGGCATGGCACTGGGCACGTGGCGTCGAGGCCCCCATCGTGGGCTGCTCCAAGCCCGAGCGCGTCGACGACGCTGTGGCCGCGCTCGACGTCGAGCTCTCCCCCGCCGAGATCGACTTCCTCGAAGAGCTCTATCAGCCGCACGCACTCGTTGGTCCCAAGGCCCGTCCCGGCGAAAAACCGCTTGCCGGCACCACCAAAGTCAAAACCGCAAAGTAATGACGTGGACGACAACATCATCAACGGCCTACGCGACGCCGGCTGCAGCGAAGAACTTATCGAGCAGTACGGAGCGGCCGCCAGCGACTGTGCACGCATCTGTCTGCTAAAACGGCATCGTCGCGAATTGCTCGACGATATACACTCGGGGCAACGAAAGCTCGAATGCCTTGACTATCTCATCTACCGGCTGCGCAGCACCTCAACCGGATGCCACTCGAGCTGCTCAACATCGAGAAAATGAAGCGGCACCGATTAGCAGCTCGGCATAAACCTGAACCGTAGCAATAAAAGGAGTTCCAATGGCTAAAACACTTGTGGCATATTTCAGCGCATCGGGAATCACGATGGACGTTGCAACTCGTTTGGCCCGCGTGACGAACAGCGACCTGTTCGCCATCGTGCCCGCCAATCCATACACAAGCGCCGACCTCAACTGGCGCGACAAACAGAGCCGCAGCACCCTCGAGGCCGCCGACCCCTCTTGCCGCCCTGCCATAACCTCTCAAATCGAGGACATCGAAGACTACGACACCATAGTTTTGGGATTTCCCATCTGGTGGAACGTGGCGCCGGCGATTATCAATACGTTCCTTGAGTCTTACGATCTGGCAGGCAAAACGATCGTCCTGTTTGCCACCTCGGGCGGGAGCGGAATGGGCAAGACGGCGGCGGTCCTCAGAGCAAGCGCCCCGGGTGCGAAAATCGTTGACGGCAGCATCCTCAACAACGCAAGTGACACCGAACTCGAAAAGTTCGCGGCAAGGTACCTCTAACGCAGGAACGTGACAAAGGGACGGTCCCTTTGTCACGTTCCTTAGCCGCCGGCCGCTCATTTATACTCAGGGGCACACGCACGCCACAGACGAAAACGATGAGAATCGAGGCCCCATGCAGCAGCTCACCGAACAAGAGAAGAAGTGCATCCAGCGGTACTGCACGTACCCAAAGATCGCAGCGGTTGCGCTCGTCATGGCGTTTGTGGCCTGCCTGCTCATAATTCCGTTCGAGATGATCGACGACATCGTGTTCCACCATAAGGGTTTCCAGCCCGCAGGCATGTATACCGCCATCACACTCACCGTCATCGGTCTCGTCATCTTTTGTTATTGCAGCCTTGCACCGCGTTTTGGAATGCGGGGCAAACAGTGGAAGGAGCTGCAGGGCAGGCTTTCGGTAGTCCAGACCAACAAAGACCGTTCCGCGGAGGTCGCCGGCGTGCTCGCCACGCAAGCTGCCGGCCGCTTGCTCAAGAACAGCGATAGCGATCTCGCGCGCAACCTGGGCGGGGCCGCAGAGCTTGCCGGCGCCGTAGGGGCGGTCGCCACAGCGGCCGACGTGTTGGCCGAAACCTCAAGAAATGCCAAGGCCATGGCAAACGCATACGGTGTGACGATTCCAAGCGTCAAGAAACAGCTCATCGCTCTTGCCGTGGTGCCCGTCATTGTGTTGTTTGGCGTCTACATCCCCCAGTTTGTCCAAGGAAATAACGAGCTTCAGGCACGAAAGGCTGCAGCCGCCGAGCAGCTTGCCATCGCGCAAGATGCCTTGCAGCCCGTGTGCGAGCGCGTCGCGGCAGACGACCCATACGAGTCGTATCACGATTACGGCTACCGCATCATCGGCTACCTACGCGAAAATGATCCCGGCACTCAAGCAGCCTATGTCTACCTTTCTTTTGATGCAGACGGAATGCTCACGGATGTCGATTACACCAGCCGAATCGACCCCGAGGCAAGCCCCGCAGACAACCTCGCTCGCGCCGAGCAGGACATCGCGGCGCTCTGCGCCCCGCTCAACGGGCTGGACATTTCCGTTGCAACGCCAGACCTCCTCACGCCATGCAGCCTGTCGGATGAGTTTAAACAGGCATTTTAGCCGGCTCACTATACGAAGGCATCCGTATCAAGACGAAGGACGACTCCATCAAGTCGTACTGCACCTTTAACACCGAGCCCGAGGAAGATTTCGACGAGTACACCCGTCCGGACATTAACCTTACGCTCTCAGCAAAGAAACGCTAGGCGCTTGCGCTCTGGTTGCCGCCTTTTGCCACGTTATTCAGAACGCAAGGCCTCCACGGGATCCTTTTTGGATGCGCTGCGGGCCGGCAGCAGGCCGGCAACGACCGTTAGCAGCACCGAAATTGCAATGAGCGCCAGCGCGTCTTGAACGGGCAGGCTCATCAAATTGGGCACCTGTTTGGCCGCAAGCGCCCAGGCATTAACCGGAATGCTCACGACCACCACGACGACGATGGCGAAGACGCCGGCAATGAGGCCTTCGATAAAGGTCTCGGCATTAAATACGTTGGCCACGTTGCGCTTCGACGCACCGATCGCGCGCAGGATGCCAATCTCCTTTTTGCGCTCCAGCACGCTGATATAGGTGATGATGCCGATCATGATGGAACTCACCACCAGACTGATACTCACGAATGCAATGAGTACCAAGCTGATGGTATGCACGATGTCGGTCACCGAGCCCATGATGATGCCCATGTAGTCGGTGTACGAGATTGTCTGTTCATCGTGGCCAGCGGCTTTGACCTGCTTGTTGTACGCATCGATGTGGTTGAGCACGCGCTCCTTGGCCTCAAAATCGCGCGGGAAAATCTTGACCGAGATGGGGTCTGCCTCGTCCGCATAGCCCAACGTGGTCAGATTGTTGTCATAGGTGAGCTTTGACGCCTGAGCATAGCTCATCATGAGCGAGCTCAGGTCCTCGGCGTCCATGTTGAAGTGGATGGCACGGGCAAAGGCGTTCGCATCCACGCGCATGGCGCTCGCCAAGTTGGCAAAGCTCGAAGACATCTGCGTCGCCATCTGGCCCATAAGCCCTGCCGCGCCCGCTTTGAGCTGGGCCGACACCGTCGTCGCAATCTGCTCGCTGATCGTTTTCGTCACCTGATCCATGGCCTGCTGCAGATACGGAGCCAGCTGCTTTTGCACATAGTCGGTCATCGTCTGCTGTAGGCGCTCGGCCAGGGCATCGCCGCCGAGTGCCTTGAGCTGGGCCAGGCATTGCTGGGCTGCCGCATCACTCTCAAGATACGTCGAGAATGCGGCGGCGAGCTTCGACGCGTCCTTAAGTTCTTCGGGCGTCAGCGCCTTAAACTGTTCCGACTGCATAAAGCCCGTGAACAGCTGGTTGGCGAGCGCCCCCACTTGCTGCATCTGCTCAGGTGTAAGCTCCAACCCATCGAAGACACCCGAAAAATCTGGGGTTGGCGCTTTTGCCATGATGTCGCTGAAGTCGATATCCTTACCTACGCCCGAAAGGTCAATGTCCAGCCCCGACAGATCGATGCCCGATAGATCAATGCCGCCGCCGGCCGCACCCGAGAGTGCAGACGCATCAAACGAGAACGCGCTCTTGAGCGCTGCCTCGTCCACACTGAACATGCTGCCCAGATCAACGCCTTGCTTGGCCTCGCCTTGCAGTTCGTCGAAGGTTTTGCCCGTAAAGACATCCGTCTCGGGGTGGTCGAGTTGCTCCTGCACAATCTGCGAATCGGCGGCGCGCTCCATAAGCTGGCGAGTCAGTGCATGCGTATAGGCAATACCCGGAGACAGCGCGCTCGCGTTGGCGGTCTCGTTAGGTCGCACCACACCCACAATGTGCACGTCGATACCGTCGGCAACCTTGGCGGCCATAAAGTCGGCGTCGCCAGACATGTCGGTCCACATGCCGGTCTCTTCGTTTTTGCGATAGGCATCGGCCGGCGACAGTACCTTAAACGTCGTGGACAGAGCATCGTCGTAGGTAAAGTCGGCGGCGGACTCGGGCGTCTCAATCTTGCCGTCGGCCGCCATGGCGCTGTTGACCAGGTCGTTGAGCTCATCGATATCCAGCGCGCCGATGCTGTAGAGCGTATAGTCGCCCACCGTGCCGCGGCTCGAAAGCACCATCACGGCTTCGTTGGCAGACGTGGGCCAATGACCGGCGACGACATCGTACTGGCTGTCGAGCAGGCTCTGGTCGTCAATCATCTCGTTAAAGACCGAGGTTCCCATGGATTCCATGCTCACCGTTGCCGCCGAGCTCGCACCTCCGCTCATGGCCTCGGTCATGGCATTGGGAACAAGTCGAACCGGCTTCTCGTCACCCTTACCCGCACGATAGACAACCGGCGATACACCGTAGCCGTACTGAATGGCGTTGACCTCTTTATCGATGCCGTCGCCACCGGCATCGAGCCATGCCTTAAAGCTCGTCATGTCGTTGGACTTAACGCTCGCAAACATATCCTTTACGGCCGTGACCAC